>NZ_VSZV01000356.1:22947-129481 GCF_008919455.1 Rhizobium sp. PEPV16 | reverse complement strand
CGTTGGCCGCGCGGAACACGCGAATGGCAATTTCGGAGCGATTGGCAACGAGAATCTTGGAAATGGGCAAAACGGTCTCCTCAGACGTTCAGACGCGGGAATGCTGCACCCGCGAAGGAAATTCTTAACTTCTTGTCACAGAAACTTCAATTTATCTTGCGACTGCGAAATGCAATTTTTCGACATGCTGAAGCAATTCCAGGAAAAGTGCGATGCGGTTTCCGTCCGGAGTTGCGTAAAAATAAAATGCAAAGCGGTTTCGCTTCGATGAGAAGCGGAATTGCCCTAACTTATCAGGCCATGACGGAAGGCAAGCGCTACCGCCTGCTGCCTGTTTTTCGCCTTCAGCTTGTCCTGCAAGCCGTTCATATACCAGTCGACGGTGTGGTTTGATATCTTCAGCATCTTGCTGATCTCCATCGAAGTCATGCCTTCGGCGAGATAATGCAGGATTTCCATCTCGCGCCGCGTCAGCGGCGTGTCGGCCGGCAGCACGGTTTCTAGTGCCTGCGCCTCGCCTTTCAGATCGAGCAACCGCCAGAAGGCCTTGCGCGCCACCGCCTCCAGCAATGCGATTTCCACCGGCGACAGCTCGATCGGCTTGCCGGCGAGACTGAGGCTGGCGAGAGTGCCGTTGCGTCCGTGGATCGGAAAGATGTAACCGTCCTCCAACCCGTGCCCAAAGGCATCGACCATCATCTGCTCCATACGGCGCTGGTGGGTATCCTTGTGGAAGGCCGCCATCGCCTCTCGCCAGCCGAAAGGCCGCTGCGCGTGGGCGAGATAGCGCACCATCGGATCGATCAGAGCATATTTTTTCGCGGCATATATCTGCGGCCATTGTTCCGGCCAGCGGCCGGCAAGCGCCGCAGCCCAAGGCTCCGGATTCTGCTGTACCGGGCGCTGCGGCAAATGGCGCAGCAGGCCGTAATATTCGAAGCCGCAACCGTGGAGGACCTGCTCCAACTCGGTGACGACGGCTTCAGGGTTTGAGCATTCTTCCAGAATTACAAGCAATTGAATTAACGAATTAATTTTCACAAATATGCCCCTTGCCCGGACCTGATGCCCGCATGAGGCCGTCGGCGGCTGGTCAAGCTGGTCGCGAAACGGTCTTCAATAAATGCAGTCTGTAATTTAATGCTGCGCTAAACATTTAATAAAATGCAAGCGCAAATTGTCGCGAGATATAGCCGAACGGCAATTTCGGCGCCATAGCCATCTCGTCGCGTCTGCAATAATACGATCGTATCAATCGTCACATCGGTCGAACTCTGAATACGCCGTTAATCGCCCGTTCAGGTAGCCTTTTGTAGCATCGCATCATCCCGTTTTTCGCAGATGCACAAGAGGTTTCAACGTGACGCTATTCAAGGTCTATGCAAGGGCTCTGCGCTATCTTGGCGCCTACAAGCTGCGCGTATCCCTGGTCGTTGTCGCAAACATTGTTCTTGCGACGATCACCATCGCGGAGCCGATCCTGTTCGGTCGTATCATCGATGCGATTTCGGGCAAGGGTGAGGTCAAGCCCATCCTCTTCATGTGGGCGACTTTCGCCGTCTTCAACACCATTGCTTTCGTTCTGGTGGCCCGCGAGGCCGACCGGCTGGCCCATGGCCGGCGGGCGACGCTGTTGACGGAAGCCTTCGGCCGCATCATTTCCATGCCGCTTGGTTGGCACCATCAGCGCGGCACCTCAAACGCGCTGCACACATTGCTGCGCGCCTGCGAAACGCTGTTCGGCCTCTGGCTGGAATTCATGCGCAACCACCTGTCGACGGTCATCGCGCTTGCCCTTCTGATACCGACCGCAATGTCGATGGACCTGCGCCTTTCCGCCGTCCTCATGGTGCTCGCCATCGCCTACTGGCTGATCGGCCGCGTCGTGATGAGCCGCACCAAGGACGGCCAAGCTTCGGTCGAGAACCATTATCATACCGTCTTCTCGCATGTCAGCGACTCGATCAGCAACGTTTCGGTCCTGCATAGCTATAACCGCATCGAGGCCGAAACCAGGGCGCTGAAATCCTTTGCCGACCGTCTACTCGAAGCTCAGTATCCGGTGCTCGACTGGTGGGCGATCGCCAGCGCACTGAACCGCATGGCGTCGACCATCGCGATGATGGTGGTCCTGATTATCGGCACCATGCTCGTGCAGGCCGGCCAGCTGCGCGTCGGCGACGTCATCGCCTTCATCGGCTTTGCCAACCTGCTGATCGGCCGTCTCGACCTGATGCGCCAGTTCGCCACGCAGATTTTCGAGGCCCGTTCCAAGCTCGAGGACTTCTATACGCTTGAAGACTCGGTGCGTGAGCGTGAAGAGCCGGCCGGCAACGGCGAGATCAAGGACGTCAAGGGTGCGATCGAATTCCGCGACGTCTCCTTCGGCTTCGGCAACAGCTCACAGGGCCTGCATAATGTCTCCTTCTCGGTGAAGGCAGGCCAGACGGTGGCGATCGTCGGCCCGACCGGCGCCGGCAAGACGACACTCGTCAACCTGCTGCAGCGTGTCTACGACGCCCAGGCCGGCAAGATCCTCGTTGACGGCACCGATATCACAAAGGTGACCCGCAAGTCGCTGCGTCGCCACATCGCCACTGTCTTCCAGGATGCGGGCCTGCTGAACCGTTCGATCAGCGACAATATTCGCCTTGGCCGCGAAGGCGCCAGCGAAGAAGAAATGCGCCGTGCGGCCGAAGCCGCCGCCGCCGCCGACTTCATCGAGACCCGTGAGGATCGCTATGATACGCATGTCGGTGAACGCGGCAACAAGTTCTCCGGCGGCGAGCGCCAGCGCATCGCGATCGCCCGCGCCATCCTCAAGGACGCGCCGATCCTGGTGCTCGACGAGGCGACCTCGGCGCTCGACGTCGAAACCGAAGCTCGCGTCAAGGCCGCAATCGACAATCTGCGCCAGAATCGCACCACCTTCATCATCGCCCACCGCCTGTCGACGGTCCGCGAAGCCGATATGGTGCTCTTCCTGGATGACGGTCGCGTCGTCGAACAGGGCAGCTTCGACGAACTCAGCCACAGCAACGGCCGCTTCGCCGCCCTGCTGCGCGCCAGCGGCATCCTGACGGACGACGAGGTCCGCAAGGCCCACACCACCGAAGCCGCCTGATCGGTTCGGATTTCAAGATAATGGCCGGAAGGGTGACGCCCTTCCGGCCTTTTTGTTTGCTCTCGGACTGAGGACCAATCGACATACAGGATTCCCAAATCGGTGGATCGCTGATTCAGAGGGTACCGTGTGCAGCACGGAGGCCTTTGATGGGAGTTGATCGAGGCGCAAATGGTTTTCGCCTTTGTTGCCAGACAAAGCCAGCCATCCGGGTCGAACGGGGGTAGGGATAGACAACCGGTCCTTTGTGATCGGATGTTTGTGGATCCTGCGCTCGGGCGCACCCTCGCAGAGCCTGCCGGGAGCGCTATGGCAAGTGGAAGGCGGTCCACCGCCGGTTCAGTCGCTGGCGCCATGCCGGAGTATGGGAGCGGGCCTTTGATGCCCTTACTGCTGACCGGACAATCGGAACTTAAATGATCGACAGCACTATCATGCGCACCATCAACAGGCGGCGAGCGGAAATGGGGGCAAAGGATCAGGTGCTGGGGCGTTCCAGAGATAGGCTGACGACAAGGTCCATATGCTGGCCGATGCGCTCCCCCTGCGCTTTATCGTGGCGGCCGGCCAGGTCGGCGACATCACGCAAGGTCCGCTTTTCTCAACAACCCGACAGGTGATGCCATCTGGGCCATAAAGCGCATGACAGCCATTCCTTGCGCGCAACAATCGCGAAGATGGAGGCCGAGGCGGTCATCCCCTCAAACCATTCCCGAAATCTAGAGATGGTGTCGTACCTGCTGGGGCATCTCTCCGCCAGACCAGACCATGCCGACCTCCCGAGAAATCATCACGGAAGTGTCAGGCATGTCTCCGAACACCGGCCGGCTATGTCTCCGGGCGTACACAATGGGGGAGATGGGATGCCGCGTGGGTACCGCACGGTGTCTTCACAATTGTCCATATGATTGATCGCTGCGTTGATCCCCGCTATCCTTTCCCATCATGGAGTACCTCGGGAGCGAACCCATGAAGGTCCTGCGCATCGTCGCCAATATCCAGGCAGCGGATGTCACCCTGGCCCGGCGCTTCTATCAGGATATCCTCGGTCTTGACGTCATTATGGATCACGGCTGGATCACGACGTTCGGCGCGGCGCGCTCGATGAACGTTCAGCTCAGCATCGCCAGTGAAGGCGGTTCCGGAACGGAGGTGCCGGACCTCTCGATCGAGGTCGACGACCTCGATGCTGCTTTCGAAGCGATGTCGGCCTCAGGCTTCCCGATCGAGTACGGCCCGGCCGACGAGCCTTGGGGCGTCAGGCGCTTTTATGTCCGAGATCCCTTCGGCAAGTTGGTGAACATCCTCATGCATAAAAATTGAGCCGGCGGCCATCGGCCACCGGCTCCTTCATGTCGGGCAAATCCCAGCCCTATTTCCGATCGTTCCGGCGATAGGCATTTGCCGTCCCGCCAATGCGGACGGGAACGGGGATGGTGGCGGTATCGGTGACAAGTTTCCCCTTGAGCCTGCCCTGCTGGCGCTTGCGTTCGAGATAATAGGCATAGGCGAATTGTATCGCGATCCCTGCAATCACGAAGAGCGGACCGACCAGTTGGTCCTTGTTGGTGATGTAGAGCACCACCTGGCCGATCATGGCGAGGATCGTGCCGGCGACGAAGATGTTCAGCGAATGACGGCCGAGGATTGTCAGCGGATGGTCCGCAGGACGGCGCAGGATGCGCGAGAGTGCCGGGATGCTGATAACGAGATAGGTCAGCGCCAGTACATGCAGCAACCGCGGCAGCGACAGGAAGGTCTTGTCGAAACCGGTGATAACAGTCGGCAGGCCGAGTGCCGCCAGCGAATTGCCCCAGATCCAGAGATGGCCGGTCACCCAGATGAAGGACAGCATGACGTAACCGGCAGCGGCAGCGAGCAGCAGCGGATGCTGCGGGATCGTGCCGCCGCGCTTGATATGCAGCATCGAGACGATGCCGATCGAAAACAGGAACTGCCAGGAGAGCGGATTGAGGAACCAGTAACTCTCGATCAGCATGTTGTGCGGCGCCACCTCATAGATGCCCGCAAGCAGCCAGACCGTGGCCGAGACGCCGAGCGCGAGCCAGGGGCTGCGCGCATTCAACAGCAGGATGATCGGCACCATCAGCATCAGCGCGCCGTACATCGGCAGAATATTGTTGTAGCCGATCTGGTGGCCGAGCAAGAGCAGCGCCGGAATGCCTTCCTTCAGGTTCATCAGAACCGCCAGGATATTGATTTCGACCAGCAAGCCCGGCCGATGGAACAGCCAGGCACCGCAGATGAAGAGCGCCAGCGTCATGAAGGTGGTAATCATATGGGCGAGATAGAGTGTGAAGGCGCGCTTTACCGCCTTGATCGCCACCGTGAGCCGGTTGCCCACCTGGAAGCGGGACCCATAGGCAAGGCCGACGGCAATGCCCGAGATCAGCACGAAGGCTTCGGCGGCATCCGAGAAACCGAAATTCTTCGTCGTCACATATTCGAAGATTTGTCCGGGAACATGATTGATGAAGATCATGATCAGGGCCAGGCCGCGCAAGACGTCGAGCCTCGTGTCACGCACCGGCGCAGCTGCGGATAGGGAACTGCGCCCCGCGACGATGGCTTCGGTCGGCGTGCTTGCCATGGGTTTCTCCTTATTATCCGATTTGCAAACGCGACGACGGCCAAAAGGGTTCCCTTTTGGCCGTCGCGAATCGCCGTGTTTTTCAGCGTGGAGAACGCTGTTATCCGAGCGGATATCCCTCTTCGGGATCGGTGACTTCGCAGCCGTTTATCGACAGAGTGTAGCCGCTGTCATTGGACGCTTTTGAGACCAAAATGCGGTATTTGCCGTCGCCTTGCTCCACCTCCGCCGCAAAACCGTCCCATTCCGACGGGAGCGACGGACGCACATAGAGCCGGCCGTCCTTCCGCCGGATGCCGAGGATGCCCTCGACGGCGGCACGGTAGAGCCAGCCGGCAGACCCGGTATACCAGGTCCAGCCGCCGCGCGACGTATAGGGCTCATGTCCGTAGACGTCGGCCGCCACGACATAAGGTTCGACGCGGTATTGCTCCGCTGAAGCCTTGTCGAGCGCATGGGTGATCGGGTTGAGGATCTGGAAGCAGCGGAAGGCATCGTCGCCCCGCTTCAGCTCCGCCAGCGCCATCACCACCCAGGTTGCGGCATGGGTATATTGCCCGCCGTTTTCGCGCACACCCGGCGGATAGGCCTTGATATAACCGGGATCCCTGGCGGAATTGGCAAAAGGCGGTGTGAACAGCCGGATGATGCGGGCATCCTCGTCGACCAACTGATCGAGCACGGCATCCATCGCCGTGACGGCGCGGGCCGGATCGCCTTCGCCGGACAGAACGCTCCAGGACTGCGCGATGGAATCGATCCGGCATTCGGGGCTTTCCCTGGAGCCGAGCAACGCACCGTCGTCGAACGTGCCGCGGCGATAGTAGCCGCCATCCCAGGCCGCGGTTTCGAGCGCCTTCTTGAGCTCGGTAAGATGCGCCGACCAGCGCTCTGCACGGACCGTGTCGCCGCGCTCTTCGGCATAGGGAATGAAGGAGCGCAATGCGCCCGCCAGGAACCAGCCGAGCCAGACGCTGGTGCCGCGCCCGCCGATGCCGACGCGGTTCATGCCGTCGTTCCAGTCGCCGCCGAGGAACAGCGGCAGGCCGTTTTCCCCCTTGCGGGCGATGGCGAGATCGAGCGCCAGCGCCGCGTGTTCGTAGACGCTCGCCTTGTCTTCGGAAATTTCCGGCTTGTAGAACGAGTCGTGCTGGCCTTCGAGCAGTGCCGGCCCTTCCAGGAAGGCGATCTCCTCGTCGAGCACGTTTTTGTCGCCGGTGACGCTGCAGTAGTGATGGATTGCATAGCTGAGCCAGACGACATCGTCGGAGATCAGCGTGCGCACGCCGGCACCCGTTCCGGGCAGCCACCAATGCTGTACATCGCCTTCACGGAATTGCCGCGAAGCGGCATTGAGGATCTGCCGGCGGGCAAGCGAGGGTTCGTGCAGCACGAAGGCCAGCGTGTCCTGCAGCTGGTCGCGGAAACCGAAGGCGCCGCTTGCCTGGTAGAAGGCGGTACGGGCCATGATGCGGCAGCCGAGGCTCTGATACGGCAGCCAGGTGTTGACGAGATTGTTCATCCCGCGATCCGGAGTCGATATCTGCAGCCTGCCGGTGAAATCCCGCCAGAAGGCGCGGTTCGCCTCGACTGTCTCGTCGAATGAAGCCTTGCGGATATCGGCGATGACGGTGCGCGCTTCTTCTTCTGTCGGCGTATCGCCGAGGAAGAAGGTGAAGTCACGCTCCTCGCCGGCGCTAAGCTCGATGTCGATCGCAAGCGCTGCGGCCGGATCACCGTCGAGATCGGTCGTACCGGAAAGGCCGGCGGCGGAGGTGACGGCCTGCGGCGTCTGGATCGTTCCCGCCTTGCCGATGAATTCGCGCCGGCTTGCCGAGAAGCTCGAAAGCGTCTCGCTCGCCGCGAAGAAGGCGGTGCGGTTGGAAAAATCGATGCTGTAGGGATTGGTGGCAAACAGCGCCCCCGTCTCCTCGTCACGGCTCGACAGGACGAAAGGCACTGTGCGGGCCGCATTGCTGCCAAGGACCCATTCGACATAACCGTAGAGACGCAGCTTACGGCGGGCCGAACCGGTATTGCGCAAGCGAAGGCGCTGTAGTTTCACCGGCTTTTCGCGGTCGATCGTCTGCGTCAGCTCGAGTGCGATATCGTGCTGAACGCTGGAGAAGACGGAATAACCGAGCCCGTGGCGAGCTTCGAAACGGATGTCCGGGCGGCGGGAAAGCGCGGCGAACGGCGTCATGACGGCACCGCTGTCCAGATCGGTGAGATAGAACGCCTCGCCCGAACGGTTGACCACGGCATCGTTCGACCAGGAGGTCAGCTGATAGTCGCGCGAATTGACGCTCCAGGTAAAGCCTGAGCCTTCGGCCGACACATGGAAGCCGAACTTGTCATTGGAGATGACATTGATCCAGGGCTGCGGCGTCGCATGACCTCCGGGCAGCCGAACGACATATTCGCGCCCGTCGCGGGCAAAGCCGCCGATGCCGTTCCAGAAGTCGAGATCGCCTTCGTCCTCGATGACGACGGCAGGCACGACAGCTGGCGGCACCGGCGCGATACGCTTGACGGGGGCTTTGTTGCGCTCGGCCCGCTCCATCTCCTGCAACTCCTCCTTGGAGGGTGCAAACAGCGCCACGGCGCGGTTGATCTGGTCGACCACCTTGCCGTTCTTGGTATGCAGCGTGACGCGCGAAGCCGCGATCAGCGCATGATAGGTGCTCTCCTCCATCAGGTCCTTGCGAACCGCAAAAATATGCTGGCGCAACCCGTCGGCCTGGCCCATGCGGCGCACGTTTTCGCACATGGCGTCGAGCGCATGCTGCATGTCCTGCGCATAGGAAGAGGCGCGTTCGTTCATGATGACGAGATCGGCGGTGACGCCGCGAGAGCGCAGATATTCCTGCGCCAGCAGCGCCTCGCGGGCGATGTCGAGATCCATGTCGTCATTGATGCGCAGCGTGAAGATCGGGAAGTCGCCGGAGATCGCCAGCGGCCAGAGCGCCGATTGCGACTGCAGGCCGGCCTCGACGGTCGCCTCGTCCTTGCGCAGTTGCATGTCGGGATAGACGAGATAGCGTCCGAGATGCTGGAAGGCCGCCGCCTGCTGCGAGGTGACGCCGACATGGCGCATCTGCACCTGCGTGCGTGTCCAGGCCTGGACCAGCTCGTGGGTGAAGGCGTCGGGATGACGGTAGCGATTGACCGCCTTGTCGACTTCGTCACGGCTCGGCGCCGCGATCGTCCAGAAGATCACGCTGACTTTCTTGCCGGCCGGTACGCGGACGGTGCGGCGCAGCGACATGACGGCATCAAGCATGAAGCCGTCGCTGCCGGAAAGTGTCGCACCCGGATCGAAGGCCGCCGCATCGGCAAGGCTGCGGCCACGGCCGATGAACTTGCGCCGGTCGGTCTCGAATTCGGTGTGGCGGGTGTCGCCGGCATTGTCGACGATCAGATGTGCGATGCTGATGTTCGGCTCGTTCGGATCGCGCTTGTTGCGTTCGGCGCGGATGACGTCGCCGCGCTTGCCGATCTCTGTCTTGACGAACATCCGGGCGAATGCCGGATGCGCATTGTCGGTATCGTCGGAGGTGATCACCGGTTCGAGGTAGGAGGTGACCTCGATGAAACGGTCTTCCGTGCCCATGTTGAGCAGGGTGACGCGGCGGGCCTCGGCATCATGCTCGGTCGCAATGATGCACTCCACCTCGCTGGTGAGGTCACCGACCGTCTTGGTGAACTGCGCCTTCTCGTCGGCGAATTCGACCTTGATCTTTTCGCCCTCGACACCCTTCGGCTCCGATGTCGTCGACCACCATTCATTGGTGGCGGTGTCGCGCAGGAAGATGAAACTTCCCCAGCGGTCTTCGGTCGGATCGGCTTTCCAGCGTGAAACGGCAAGGCCGTTCCAGCGGGAATAACCGGCGCCCGTCGCCGTCAGCATCAGCGAATAATGGCCGTTCGACAGGAACACGAGTTCGCGGTCGCGCGACGCCGGATCGCTGATCTTCCTGATCTCCGGCCGCAGGAGATCGTCCTGGATGCTGGCCGGCGTGTCGGATTCATGCTTTCCGCTCATGACCGGAATGTCGCGCGGCGCCTTTTCCTGCAGCAGCAGCTCCGCTGCCTCGATGACGGGATCGGAGTGGAAGAGCTCGCGCAGATGACCGTTGAAGGCGACGTTGGCGACCGCCGCGATCGACATGCCGTGATGGTGGGCATAATAATTGTAGACCACCGCGCATTTCTTGCCTTCCGGCACGCGCGTCGGCGTGAAGTCGACGGCGTCGTGGAAGCCGAACTTGCCGAGCGCACCGACCTTGCGCAGCCTCTGCAGGTTTTCGAGCGCCCCCGGCGGGTCGTACTGGGCGGCGAGCAGCGAGGCGTAAGGCGCGATGACGGCATTGTGGCCGAGGCCACGCTTCAGGCCGAGCGTCGGCACGCCGAAATTCGTGTACTGATAATTGAGGTTGTGGTCACGGGCATTGAAGGCCGCTTCCGAAATGCCCCAGGGAATACCGAGCTTGCGGGCGTAATTCATCTGCTCGACGACGACCAGATTGTTGGTCTGGTTGAGAATACCCCCGCCGCGCTCCTGCATGACGAGCGGCGGCATCAGATATTCGAACATCGAGCCGGACCAGGAAACCAGCGCGCCGCGTGACCCCACAGGCACGACCTGGCGGCCGAGACGGTACCAGTGTTCCGTCGGCAGATCACCCTTGGCTATGCCGAAGAGGCTGGTCAGGCGGCATTCCGAGGCGAGAAGGTCGTAGCAGGCCTGGTCGAGTTCACCGCTTTCGACGCGATAGCCGATCGACAGCAGACGCCGCTCTGGCCGGAACAGGAAGCCGAAATCCATCGAGAAGGCGAGATCGCGCGCCTTGTCGCGCAGCGCCACCAGGCGCGGCCTCAGCGCATCGACCTTGGAAAGATCGAACGTGCTGTCGGAAATATGCGCCTCGCAGACCTTCACCAGCGATGCCGCCCACAAGGTGACCTCTTCGCTCTGCTTCGACTTGACCTCATGGTCGAGATTGGCGGCGAGCTTCTCGATGTCGCGCGCGAGAACGGCGAGGTTGATGATACGGATGGAGGCGAATTCGTGCTCGCGCTTGACTGCGGCGAGTGCGTTCTGGAAGCCGACGATGCGCTCCTCCAGGCGTCGGCGCAGCGGGCGCACGGTCTTGCGATCGTCGGGCAGGTCCGCCAGCACTTCGCCGAGAATGCCGGCCGTGTCGCCGACGCCGTCGAGATTGCCCTGCATATGTGCGGACGGCGCCTCGGCCCAGTTGCGGCAGGCCGACGAAATGGCGATCAGATGGCCGGCGAGATTGCCGCTGTCGACGGCCGAGACGTAACGGGGGCCAAGCGTCTGCAGCGTATCGGTGTGGTACCAGTTGAACAGGTGACCGCGGAATTTCTCCATTTTGTCGATCGTCGCGATCGTCTGCTCCAGCCGCTCGAGCGTCTCCTCGAAGGAGAACCAGCCGAAATGCCGGCCGGAAACGACGGAAAGCAGATAGACGCCGATATTGGTCGGCGAGGTGCGCGCCGCGACGATCACATGCGGCGTTTCCTGGATATTGTCCGGCGGCAGATAATTCTGTTCGGCCGTCGTGAAAGTCTCGAAATAACGCCAGGTGCGCCGGGCGATCTTGCGCAGTTCGCTCGACACGGAATCGGCGACCTCGAGCCGGTCCTCGGTCTCCGCCGACTGGCTGACATACCAGGCGACGACAGGCGACAGGATCCACAGCAGCGCGAAGGGAATGCCGACGAGGAAGGCGTTGTCGCCTGGAAGGGCAGCAAAACCAAGCGCCAGCAGCGCCAGCACCGGTGCATGCCACATCGCCTTGTAATAGGAGATCAGCGTGCCCTGGCCGCCGGCCTGGACGCTGGCGGCGGTCCGCCACTGCAGCATCAGCTTGCGGCTGACGAACAGGCGGTAGAGCGAACGGCCGATCGCATCCGCCATCATGCAAGCCGAATCGGCGATGAAGACGATGCGCAGCGCAACCTGCGCATTGGCAGCGGTGATATCGGACCAGACCGTATAGAGATGGGCGCGGGCGATGATATCGCTGGTGCGCGGGATGATGCCGTTGATGAGCGACAACGTCGGCGCGACGAAGAGGCAGAAGATCAGCAGAATCTGCCAGATGAGTGCGCCGAGCGGACTCATGAAATACCAGCCGAGCACGGAGGCGAAGAACCAGGCGATCGGCGTCAGCGAGCGGCGCAGATTGTCGAACATCTTCCAGCGGCCGAGTGCCGTGACGCCGTATTTCGGATTGAACATGTAGGGGAGAAGCTGCCAGTCGCCACGCGCCCAGCGATGCTGGCGCGAGGTTTCCACCTCGTAGCGGATCGGGAAATCCTCCACCAGTTCGAGATCGGTGACGAGCGCGCAACGCGCCATCGAACCTTCGAGAAGATCGTGGCTGAGCACGGAGTTCTCGTCGATCCGGCCCTTCAGCGACGCTTCGAAGGCGTCGACATGGTAAAGGCCCTTGCCGGTGAAGGTGCCTTCGCCGGCGAGATCCTGATAGACATCGGAAACGGTGAAGACGTAAGGATCGAGGCCGCGGTTGATCGAAAAGACGCGCTGGAAGACCGACGCGTCCTTGCCCGTCGTCAGCGACGGGGTGACACGCGGCTGCAGCACGCCATAGCCGCTTTCGACGCGGCCGGTTTTCGGATTGATGACCGGGCGGTTGATTGGATGATAGAGCTTGCCGACGAGCTTGGTGACGGCATCGCGCATCAGGCGCGTATCGGCATCGAGCGTCATGACATATTGCACATTGGCCGGCACGGTATTGGCGCCCGGCAGGTAGGTCGTGTCGCGGTCGCCGCGCAGAAGCATGTTCAGCTCGTGCAGCTTGCCGCGCTTGCGCTCCCAACCCATCCAGACGCCTTCCGAGGGATTGTAGAGGCGGCGGCGATGCAGCAGATAGAAACGCGTCTTACCGTCATAGGCATAACGGGCGGAGAGATTGGCGATCTCGCGCCTGGCATAATCGAGAACTTCGAGATCGGCAGGCGTTTCCTCGACCTCGCTGTCCGGCCAGTCGCTGAGCATCGCGAAATAGATCTCGCCGCGCGGATTGGCGAGATAATGGACCTCGAGATTGCGCACGTGATCGTCCACGCTGTCGCGGTTCGAGATCAGGCAGGGCACGACGAGCAGCGTGCGCCCATCTTCCGGAATGCCTTCCTTGAACTCGTAGCCGACGAGTCGCGCCGGCGTCACGAAGAAGGACAGCAAGGTGTTGAAGAGACCCGTCGCCCCCTCCGATGCCGGTACTGAGAACATGATCAGCAGCAAGGCGATTTCGAAAGCACCCATGCCGGCATTCGCCATGAATTTGCCGACGATCGCCATGGCGATAACCGTCAGCAGCATGACGGGCACGGCAATCGCCAGCCAGTTGAACCGGCGCACGGCGCGCACGAAATGCTGGATGACCGTCGGGCGATAATTCGCCCGCGCCTCGAGCTTCGGCCGCTGCGCGCCCGACAGGAAGCCGCCAACGTTCGGTTCATGCGGCTGCGGCTCGTCGGAGGCCTTGGCGGCATCGGTCATGTCGAGCGCCAGCTGGGCGATTTCCATTTCCGACAGCGGCGAGCGCTTGGCCAGCTTCTCGATCTGCTTGCGATATTTGTTGCGCGAGCCGGAATCGAGGATGCCGTAATCCGAATGCTCCCAGAGCAGCTTATCGACATGGCTGACCTGCTCGACCCAGACGGACCATTCGGCATCGTCGATCTCGCGAAGGCTGCGGATGATGTTACCCATCGTCACGTTGCCGGAAGAGAGCCGGCTGTGTTCGGCCGTCGTCGCCTCTTCGGTGTTGCGGCCGAGTTGTTCCAACCGCTCGTCGAGCCAGGTGATCGCCAAGCTCGACGTCTGCGAGCCGTCGCGCAGGCGATAGAGGAACTGCGTCGAGAAGGTATTGTCCTCAGCAAGCGGTTCCAGCGTCTTCAGATAGGCGGCCGCCGCGGCTGGATCGGTAAGGCGCACCAATTCGTCGGCCGCCTCATTGGCGCGGCGACGCAGGCGGCGGCTGGCTTCGACACGGCTCGAAATGCGACGAAGATTTTCCACGAGCACGTAGCGCACGAGGGAGGGCAACGCCCAGAGTTCGCCGATCCTGAGCGTTTCGCTGGCCTGGAAGCCGTCGACCAGCGCCGTCAGACTTTCCTGCGAGATCGTGCTGTGGGTATGGGCGACATAGAGCCAGGCAAGCACGAGGGTCCGCGGTACTTCGACGCCGCCGACGACCATGGTCGGCAATTCGCGATAGAAGCGGCGGGGGAAGTCGCGCCGCACCTCCTGGATCGCCTCTTCGACGATATAGTGATTGTCCAGCAGCCATTCTGCCGCCGGCGTGATCGTCTCGCCGGCCTCGACGTCGGTCGCCGTGGTCCGGTAGACGCGCAGGATTTCCTTCTCGTTTTCCTTATGACGCGCGAAGAAATCGAAGGGGGCGAAAGCCGGCAGCTTGTCGACGCCGTTGCGGGCGACTGCATCGCCCATCGCCTTGATGTCCTCGTTCGAAAGATAGGTCGAGCGGATCGAACCATTGTGATCGATCTGCTTCGTCTCGGATTCGCGCGGAAGGCTCGGAGAAAGATGAGAAATAGACATGGGTTCGGTTCTGGATCCAAACAAAGTTATAGCTGTTTTGCTCAGCCTTTTGCACTGCTTATCATGACTGCTACATGAACGGAGCCCTATTCTTCAAAGATCGATGAAGCTGGGGGTGACGACACTCGGGCCAAGCAATGCAAACGGGCTAAGCCCTGTTCAGGACGTGACCCGACGGGATCAAGACCATCGATACCCTCTCTGCGAAAGCCAGGTCGAAAGTTTGGACACCCTCGGGAAAATTCAAGTCAAGCGGCATGCGCCGCCGCCCGGCGAGCTTGTCTGGGCGGCGGAAATGACGAAAATGCCGGCACCTGGTTCCGGCAAAGAGCTCTTCGATTCGAGAAAAACGAAAGACGCTGATCGCCTGACCATGCGTCTGGCGGCGGGTTGGGCGGTTGTGGCCCACGCCGCTTCCGCTCGAGATCAAGGTCGCTCGGGCGTGTTTTGGATGGCGTGAAAAAAGTACAGAAGAACGATGCGGATCGGAATGCCGATCACCATAACAAAATGTCTCTCGTGACCATTCTCCTTTTGACATTCGAGTGTCAGGAGAATGCCGAGACAAATTAAATGTTCCGGAATTCAATAAAGGCAGAAACCGCCGCAGCGCCGGCACCTGCCGACGCTTGATCAGGCCGGATTACCCGACGACGCCGCAAACCATGGCTACGACGAACAGGAATGCTGCGGTGAAGATCGCGCCATGAAGCATCGTCTGAAGCCTGTGGCGCGTGGTGAGCGGCTTCTTGGTCGGTACGGAACCATACTGGTTCACGTGAGCATGCGAAATACCCAGATCTGCCATATGTCGCCTCCGTTGTTCTCGTGCGGCCGGTTGTGCGGCTCGCGCTTATATTCTTATTTTCTCTATCAAGTAGGTAGAGATAAATTTCCGTCCAGAGCGAGCGGAAGAGAAAATTCAACCAGCCCTTTTAGCAGAGCGTGCGCCAAGCCCAGATCAACGAGCGCTCGACGGCGTTCTCGGTCTGCGACGGGTTGGAGGAAGTCTCGATCAGCCGACGATCCTTTTCCGCAGGAATGGATGCCGAAATCTGTTCCCGGCGATCAGCTCTAACAGGAGGATCGAGGTAACCCATGGTCATCCCACCGAGAAAGAACATGCAATCAACCTCCATCGATCACGAAAGCTAACAAACGTTAACGAGATCATGACAGAAGCAAGGCAGCTGTCAATAGTCTAGTCGAATGGTCGTCTTTTAGGGAAGCATTATCCTTAACGCCGCCGCCGGTCTTTTCCTTTCAATGGTTTGAAAAGATTGGCTTTCAGGCTTTGACAAAACCCTTGCTCGCGATCATCAAATTTCTCGTATAGTCCTCGTGAACCGCGCCTTGCGCCAGTTCCTGCGAGCTCAGCCGCTCGACGACGGCGCCGTTGCGCATCACGGCGAGCCTTTCACACATATGGGTGACGACACCGAGATCATGGCTGACCATCACGAAGGTGAGCTTGCGGTCGCGTCGGATCTCTTCCAAAAGGTTCAGCACTTCGGCCTGCACCGAGGCGTCGAGCGCCGATGTCGGCTCGTCAAGCAGCAGGATCGACGGTTCCACGATCAGCGCCCGGGCGATCGCCACGCGCTGGCGCTGGCCGCCGGAGAGCTGGTGCGGGTAGCGGAAACGGAAACCATTGCCGAGGCCGACCTCGTCAAGCGCGCGGGCGATGCGCTTCTCGCCGTCGGCGATGCCGTGGATTGCTAGCGGTTCGAGCAGAAGCCGGTCGATCGTCTGGCGCGGATGCAGCGAACCATAAGGGTCCTGGAAGACCATTTGCACGCGCCGGTAGAAGACTTTGGTGCGTTTCGAACCTTTCAGCGGCTCGCCATCGATGTTGATCGCGCCGCCGCTGACCGGCGCAAGTCCGGCAACGGCCCGCAGCAAGGTCGATTTTCCCGAGCCGGATTCGCCGACAAGACCAAAGGATTCGCCGCGTTCGATGGCGATGCTGACATCCTTCAAGGCATGAAAATGGTCGTAAACGACGCTCAGGTCGGCGATCTCAAGAGCTGCACTCATGCCGCCCACTCCGGCTTGCGGTCGAGCACCGGTAACGGATGACGGTTCGCGCCGATCTCCGGCATGCAGTTCAGCAGCCCCTGTGTATAGGGATGCTGCGCATGTTTGAGATCGGCCGCCGCCAGCTCCTCGACGATCTTTCCGGCATACATGACGATGACGCGGTCGCAGAAGGAGGAGACCAGCCTCAGATCGTGGGAGACGAAGATCAGCCCCATGCCGCGCTCGGACACCAGCCTGTCCATGATCCGGAGCACGTCGAGTTGCACCGTGACGTCGAGCGCCGAGGTCGGCTCGTCGGCAATCAGCAGTTCCGGCCCGGCAATCAGCATCATTGCGATCATCGCGCGCTGCCCCATGCCACCCGAGACCTCGTGCGGATGCAGGTCGAAGACACGCTTCGGATCGCGAATCTGCACCGCTTCCAGCATGGCGAGCGCACGATCGCGCGCCTCCGTCTTGCCGACCTTCTCATGCGTGCGCAGCGTTTCGCAGATCTGCCGCCCGATCGACATGACGGGATCGAGTGAATATTTCGGATCCTGCAAGATCATGGCGATGCGCTTGCCGCGCAGCCTGCGCCTTTCGCCGGCCGAGGCATTGATAAGATCGATGCCGTTGAAATTAAGCCTGTCGGCCGTGACGATGCCGTGTTTCGGCGTCAGGCCCATGATGGCCCGTCCGGTCTGCGACTTGCCGGAACCGGATTCGCCGACGATGCCGAGCCTTTCCTTGCCGAGCGTGAAGGAGACGCCGCGCACGGCCTCGATCACGCCTGTGCGCGTGGGGTAGCTGACCTTGAGCTTGTCCACCGTCAGAAGTGTCGTCATTGGCCGCTCTCCTTCGGATCGAGCGCGTCGCGCAGGCCGTCGCCGAGGAGATTGAAGCCGAGGCTGACGATGAGGATGGCGATGCCGGGCATCGCCGCGACCCACCATTGATCGAGGATGAAGCGCCGTCCCGAAGCGATCATCGCCCCCCATTCCGGCAGCGGCGGCTGCGCCCCCAGACCGAGGAAACCGAGACCGGCCGCCGTCAGGATGATGCCCGCCATGTCGAGCGTCACGCGCACGATCAGCGAGGAAATACAGAGCGGCATGACATGGCGCACGATAATACGAAGAGGCGAGGCGCCCATCAGCTTCACCGCCGAAATATAATCGGAACGCCGAACCGTCAGCGTCTCGGCGCGCGCGATGCGGGCATAGGGCGGCCAGGAGGTGATGGCGATGGCGATGATCGCGTTCTGAATACCGGGACCGAGCGCTGCGACGAAGGCGAGCGCCAGCACCAGCTTCGGGAAGGCGAGAAAGATATCGGTGATGCGCATCAGTGTCGCATCCACCCAGCCTCCGGCATAACCGGAGACCGTGCCGACGATCAGCCCGACCGGCGCCGAGATGACGGCGACCAGCACGACGACGAGCAGCGTCAACCGCGATCCGTAGATTAACCGCGAATAGATATCGCGGCCCTGGTCATCCGAACCGAGCCAGAATCCCCCCGTGCCGGGCGGCAGCAGGCGGGCATTGCGAAGATCGCCGACGACGGGGTTATGCGTGGCGAGCACATCGGCAAAGGCGGCGATAAAAAGCAGCGCCACGATGATCAGCAGGCCGACAACGGCGAGCCTGTTGGCCGTGAACTGCCGCCAGGTGACGTAGGTGCGGCCGAGGCGAGCCTGCAGGCGCGATTGCGGCCGATCGGAAAGCAGCCATTCACGGCGGCTCATTGGCTGGGATGGGTTGGCGGGAAACGTCATCGGTTTCGCGTCCTCGGGTCGAGCGTCCGGTAGAGAAGATCGGACAGAAGGTTGATGCCGATGAAAACAGTACCGATGACGATCGTGCCGCCGAGCACGGCGTTCATGTCGGCGTTCTGCAGCGAATTGGTGATGTAGAGCCCGATGCCCGGCCAGGAAAAAACGGTCTCCGTCAGCACCGATCCTTCGAGCAGGCCGGCATAGGAAAGCGCAATGACGGTGACCAACGGCACGGCGGCATTGCGCAACGCATGGCCCCAGATCACCCGCGTTTCCGAAAGCCCCTTGGCGCGCGCGGCAACGATATATTCCTGGGAAAGCTCGTTCAGCATGAAGCTGCGCGTCATGCGGCTGATATAGGCGAGCGAGAAATAGCCAAGCAGCGAGGCGGGCAGGATGATGTGACGGAAGACATCATAGAAGACGTCCCATTGCCCTTGCCAGGCGCTGTCTAGCAGGTAAAGGCCGGTGATCGGCGTGAACGTATATTCGAAGACGATGTCGATGCGCCCGGGAAAGGCCACCCAGCGCAGTTGCGCATAGAAGATGACGAGCGAGATCAGCGCCAGCCAGAAGATCGGCACCGAATAACCGATCAGGCCGATGACGCGCACGATCTGGTCGGCGATGCTGCCACGACGCACCGCGGCGAGAACGCCAAGCGGCACGCCGACGAAAGCACCGATGAGCGTTCCGAGCGTCGCGAGTTCGATCGTCGCCGGCAGCACCCGGCGGATATCCACCATGACGGGATTGGTCGTCAGCACCGAATTGCCGAAATCGCCGGACAGTATGCCTTTGATATAAATGAAAAATTGCTGGTAAAGCGGCAGGTTGAAGCCCATTTCCTGGCGTACGCGCTCGACGACGTGGTTGGGCGCGCGGTCGCCGAGAATGGCGAGCACGGGATCGATCGGCACGACGCGGCCGATGAAGAAGGTGACGGCCAGCAGGCCGAGATAGGTGGTGACGGCGGCAAACAGAAACCGCCCTAGCGCCTTTGCAAAGGCCCTAGCACGGCCCTTTCGGGGCCGCGCCTCCTGCATTGTTTCGACGGTGCTCAAGCGACCAATCCTGCCGGACTATTCCTTGGCGATCGGACCGACGAAATTGGTATCGAAGCTCGGACCCAGCTTGAAGTCCTTCAGGTTCTTGCGGTAGCCAGCCACCTCGGTCTGCTGGAAGATGAAGACGAAGGGGCTGTTTGCCAGGTACTTCTTCTGGATGTCCTGATATATGGCGGCGCGCTTGGCGGCGTCGCGTTCCAGAAGAGCTGCCTTGGCTTGCTTGTCAAGTTCCGGCGCTTCCCAGCTGTTGCGCCACGCGAGCGTCTTCACCGTGCCGGCATCGGAATTGTCAGGATTGCCGGTAAAGGTGTCGGCATTGGAATTCGGGTCGAAATAGTCCGAACCCCATTGGCCGATATACATGTCGTGGGTACGGGCACGGTACTTGGTCAGCGTCTGCTTGCCGTCGCCGGGGATAATTTCCATCTTCACGCCGGCCTGCGCCAGCGTTTGCTGCATCGATTCTGCGATACCGGTCACCGGCTGGCTGTTGCGCACGTCCATGGTGATCGAGAAACCGTCGGGTACACCGGCCTTGGCCAGCAGTTCCTTGGCCTTGGCGACATCGAGCTTGTAGGGATTCTCATCGAGTGCGCCGAGCTGACCCTTTGGCAGGAAGGTCTGATGGATCTCGCCGATACCCTTGATCAGCGTTGCGCTGATCGCATCGTAATCGACCAGGTATTTGAAGGCTTCCTGGACTTCCGGCTTCTTCAGGTTCTCGTTCTTGTTGTTCAGGCTGACATAATAGATCGTGCCCTTCGGCGCACTCGTTATCGCAAGATCGGCATTCTTCGAAACGGCGTCGATGTCGCCCGGCTCGAGATTGCGGGCGATATCGATATCACCGGCTTCGAGCGCCAGGCGTTGGGCAGCGCTTTCCTTCATGTAGCGGTAGATGACGCGGTTGAGCTTTGCCTTGTCGCCATAATAATTGTCGTTGCGCTCCAGCACGACGACTTCGTTGGCGCGCCATTCGCGCATCTTATAGGGGCCGGAGCCGGCATAGCCGGTCTTCAGCCATTCATTGCCGAAGTCGTTGTCGTATTTGTGGTCGGCATCGGGCGTCACCGCCTTCACATGCTCCAGCACCAGCTTCTTGTCGACGACGGAAGCGACAGTTGCCGTCAAGCAATTGAGCACAAAGCTCGGCGCATAGGCCTTGTCAACCGTGAAGACGAAGGTGCCGGCATCGGCCGCCTTGGCCTTTTCCGTGACGTTGTCGCCGGTCAGACCGAATTGGGTGAGGATGAAGGCCGGGCTCTTGTCGAGCTTGACGGCACGCTCGAACGACCAGGCAACGTCTTCGGCGGTGATTGGGTTGCCGGAGGCGAATTTCAGGCCTGGCTTCAGCTTGAACGTATAGGTAAGGCCGTCATCGGAAACGCTCCAGCTCTCGGCGAGATCGCCCTTCACCTTGGACGTGTCGTCCATGTCGAGACGGACGAGCAGGCTGTAGCTGTTGGTGGTGATTTCGGCGGTCGAAAGCTCGAAAGCCTCGCCCGGATCCATCGTGATGATATCGTCGATGGCGAAACCTTCGACCAGCGTATCCTTCGGCGTCTCGGCAAAGGCCGAGGGTGCGGCCATCATCAGCAGTGAAAGCGCAGCTCCCGCGGAAAGCATGCGGAAATTGCGGTTGAGCTTGGTCATCATCATGGTCTGTTCCCCTGTTTTTTGATTGGATACGAAAGGCTTAGGCGTGGTCCTCCCGCCAAGCCTGCGCCAGAATGCGAAGCCAGTTTTCACGGGCAAGTTTTGCCAGGTTGGCATCAGCATAGCCAACCTCTCTGAGAGCGGCAATCAGCTTCTGATTACCGGCTGCATCACCGATTTCCTCGGGAATGGTGGCCCCGTCGAAGTCCGATCCGAGCGCCACGCAGTCGATGCCGATGCGATTCACAAGATAGTCGATATGGCGGATCATGTCGGCAAGCGGCGTATCGCTGTCCGAGCGGCCGTCGGCACGCAGCATGGCGGTGGCATAATTGATGCCGACGAGCCCGCGGCTTTCGCGGATCGCATCGAGCTGCCTGTCCGTCAGGTTACGCGCGACCGGCGTCAGGGCGTGGGCATTGGAGTGGCTGGCGACCAGCGGCTGGTCCGTCTTCTTCGCCACGTCCCAGAAACCCTTCTCGGTGATATGGGCAAGGTCGATCAGGATACCGAGGCGATTACATTCCCTGACCAGCGCGAAGCCGGCATCGGTGAGGCCGGGCGCCGTGTCCGGCGACATCGGGAAGGCGAAGGGCACGCCGTGACCGAAGACATTGTGCCGGCTCCAGACCGGACCGAGCGACCGCAGCCCTGCCGCATAGAACACCTCGAGCGCCGAGAGATCGGCGCTGATCGCCTCGCAGCCTTCCATATGCATGACGGCGGCGAAAATGTCGTCCGCCATGGCGCTGCGGATATCCTTCACCGTCCGGCAGAGCCGCCAGGCGCCGGCCTGGTCGAGCCGCAGCGCGATCGCGGCCATTTCATTGGCGATGGCAAGCGAAGGCAGCGGATCGAGAGGTGCCGCCATCGGCGTCACATAGCGACCATCGGCATCCGGATCGGCGAAGACGAGATCGCCTGAGGGAATATAGATGGCGCAGAGACCGCCCGAAAGACCGCCCTCTCTAGCCCGATGCGCATCGATATGGCCGACCGTCGTGCCGTCTGCGAATTCCGCGATCGGATCGCTGCCGTCTTTTGAATGTGTCCAGAGCCGAAGGAGAACGTCATTGTGACCGTCAAATACGAATTGCATCTGTCTTCCTGCGCTGCCCGAGCGGGCGAATGAAGCGGCCAGAATAGAAAAGCTGACGGAATTCGCCACCTCTTTTTTTGAAATCCGTCATCGGCGCTAGAACAGCATGATTTTCGGCCGGATCGGCCTAAAATCTGAATGCTCTTCTAAGTTAAACAGTTAGAGCATGATGTTGTCCGAAAACCGCTCACACTCTTCGGCACCATGCTCTGAAAACGGAACGGGGGCCGAGGCCCCCGTAAAATATCAGATCACGCTGCCGGAAATTAGTGTTTGCGGCGTTTCTTCTGTCTGTAGACGTCGATGACGACAGCCGCGACGATGATGAGGCCTTTGACGATCTCCTGGTAGTAGGCGTCGATCCTGAGGAACGTGAAGCCTGAGGTCATGACGCCGAGGATGATGGTGCCGATGACGGTGCCGGTGATGCGCCCGACGCCGCCGGTGAGCGAGGTGCCGCCGATAACGGTCGCGGCGATCGCGTCGAGTTCATATCCAACACCCATGCTGGCCTGTGCGGTTTCAGCACGTGCCGCCGTGACGATACCGGCAAGGCCGGCGAGCAATCCGGCAATCACATAGACCTTTACGAGATGCGCCTCGATGTTGATGCCGGAAACACGCGCGGCCTGCGGGTTCGCGCCGATGGCATAGGTGAACTTTCCATAACGCGTATAGCGCAGCGCAATGTGAAAGATCAGTGCAACGACCAGGAAGACGACAACCGGCCAGGCTTTCGTTCCGATGAAATGAAACTGCTCGGTGACCCCGGAAACCGGCTGTCCCTTCGTATACCACTTCGCGACACCTCTGGCCGAAACGAACATACCAAGCGTGGCAATGAACGGAGGGATCTTCGTGTAGGCGATGAGCGCGCCGTTCGCGAGGCCGGCGGCCGCCCCGATCAGCAGACCAACGACGATAGGCACGAAAGCCGGCAGGTCGGTCAGCGAGGGAAAAACGGCCCGTCCCCAGGTCGAGGATTGGGCAAAGCTCGTTGCGATCATCGCCGTCATGCCGACGACCGAACCCGACGAAAGGTCGATGCCGCCGGTGATGATGACCTGCGTGACGCCGACGGCGATGATGCCGATGACGGAGACCTGCAGGATCATGATCGTCAGACGCTGCGAATTCATCAGGAAGCTTTGGCCGATGAACATCCAGCCGAGCACTTCATAGATCAGCGCGATGCCGACGAGCACGAGGAAAATGCTGAGCTCCGTCGGTATGCGCCGCCGCCTTTGCCGGGTTGCGAGCGGAGCCGCGCCCTCTGCTGCCTTGGTAGTCATGTCAAACCTCCCTTGGGCAATCGCCGTCAACGCATCACTGCGCAGCCAGCTCCATCACCTTGATCTGCGTTGCTTCATCGCGATTGAGGAAACCGGTCACGCGTCCCTCATGCATGACCATGATGCGGTCGCTCATCCCGAGAACCTCGGGCATCTCGGACGAGATCATCACCACCGCCACACCGTCTCGCGCCATCTCCGTGACCAGCCGGTGGATTTCCGCCTTGGCGCCGACATCGATACCGCGCGTCGGCTCATCGAGGATGAGGATGCGCGGATTGGTGAGCAGCCAGCGCCCGATCAGCACCTTCTGCTGATTGCCGCCCGAAAGATTTTCTACCCGCTCGTAAAGATTGGGCGTTTTCACGCGCAGCTTTTTTGCCATGTCTTCGCAGGTTGCCTCGATCGCGCCCTGCTGCACGAAGCCGCCCTTGACGTATCTGTCCTGCAGAACGGCAATCTGCATGTTCTCGAGAATATCGAGGATCAGCAGGCAGCCGGTATCTTTCCGGTCTTCGGTCAGGAACGCCATCCGATTGCGGATGGCCTCGGTCGGCGAAGTAATGGTCACCGGCTTGCCGTAGAGCTCGACCGAGCCGGAGCTTGCCGGCGTCACGCCAAACAGCGTTTCGGCGACATTCGACCGGCCGGAGCCGACAAGGCCGGCCACGCCGAGGATTTCGCCGGCCCTGACCTCGAAAGAGACGTTGTTGAAGACGCCCTTGAGACAAAGATCCTTGACGGAGAGCACGACTTCGCCGATCGGCACCTCTTCCTTGGGAAACATCTGGGTGATCTCGCGCCCGACCATCATGCGGATGATGTCGTCGCGGGTGACGTCGGTCGAGGCATGCGTGCCGATATATCGGCCGTCACGGAAGACGGAGAACTCGTCGGCGATCTCGAAAAGCTCGTTCATCTTGTGGGTAATGTAGACGATGCCGATGCCTTGGGCCCTGAGGTCCCGGATAATACTGAAAAGATGCTCGACCTCGCGCTCCGTCAGTGCCGAAGTCGGCTCGTCCATGATCAGCACGTCGGAATTATAGGAAACCGCCTTGGCGATCTCGACCATCTGCCGGTTGGCGACCGACAGGAACCGAACCTCGATATCGGGATCGATTGATATATTGAGCCGGGCAAACAGCTCCTCGGTCATGCGATGCATCACGCCGTGATCGATGAAGCCGAGGCGGTTCTTCGGTTCGCGGCGAATCCAGATATTTTCGGCAACCGTCATGAACGGCATCAGGTTCAGTTCCTGATGGATCATGGCAATGCCGTTCTCCAGCGCGTCGAGCGGAGATTTCAGTCGAATCTCGATCCCCTTCAGGCGAATATCACCCTTATCGGGCGTGTAGATGCCGGCGAGGATCTTCATTAAGGTCGATTTGCCGGCGCCGTTTTCGCCCATCAACGCATGCACGGAAGCGCGCTTCAGCCGGAACTGCACGTCGTCGAGTGCGACGACACCAGGAAATTCCTTGCGGACACCCTCGGCGCTCAAGAGATATTCCGCATTCGGGACGGCGCCGCTTGCACGCACGGCGGCCATGGTTGTCGGGCTGACGGCCATATCATCTCCTCCAGATACGGGTAGGCGAAAAGGATGCGGGCAAAGCCCGCATCCAGTGTGGCGTTCGCCTCAGTTCTTGGTGACGAAGTCCTTGACGTTGGCAGGCGTGACGAGCTGGAAGGGAATGTAGACCTTCTTTTCGATCTTTTCGCCCTTGGCGAGCTTGAGCGCTGCATCAAGCGAGCCCTTGCCCTGGCCGGCGGCATCCTGGAACACGGTAACGTCGAGATCGCCCGCCTGCATGGCGGCAAGCGCGTCCTGCGTGGCGTCGACACCGCCGACGACGACCTTGCTCATGTCCTTGCCGGCTGCCTTCAGCGCCTGGATGGCGCCGATCGCCATTTCGTCGTTGTTGGAGATGACGGCGTCGAACTCGATGCCGCTGGAGAGCCAGTTGGTCATCAGGTCGGCACCCTGGGTACGATCCCAGTTGGCCGTCTGCTCTTCGACGATCTCGATGCCTTTGCACTCATCGGTCTTGATGACGTCATGGACGTCCTGGGTCCGCATGCGCGCAGCCTGGTTGGAGAGCTCGCCCATGATGACGACAGCCTTGCCCTTGCCGCCGAGAATACGGCAGATTTCCTTGGTTTCCAGCGTGCCGGATTCCAGCTCGTTGGAAGCGACGAAGGCCTGCTTGTCCGGCAGCGTGTCGACGTTGACCGGCTGACGGTTGACGTAAACCAGCGGAATGCCGGCATCGGCCGCGAGCTTCGACATCGCCGTGGTCGCATCGGTATCGACAGGGTTGACGATGATTGCATCGACCTTGGAGGCGATGAAATTCTGGATCTGGCTCTGCTGCTTGGAAACGTCGTTCTGCGCGTCTTCGACCTGCAGCGTTACGCCGCTCAGTGTCTTTGCATAATCGGTCATGCCGTTGCGCAGAACCGTCAGGAAATTGTCGTCGAATTTCGCCATCGAGACGCCGACCGTCTCTGCGTGAGCCGCCGTCGACATGACGAGCGCCATCGCAGTGCCCAGGATAAACTTTTTCATTTTACTTCCTCCACAAAGCGGTGCCCGGCTGCACCCTCCTCACGCCGGAGCTCCAGGCATTTGCTCTGAAGCCGCAATTTTCTGCGCCACCTCTCCCGCGGCGCTCCGCAAAACGGAACAAACAAACCGTCAAATCTGTTCTGCGGAATATTCATTCCATTTTCTGGGGACGACGTCAAGTATCTTTAGCGGCGACGAGATAGGGAGGAGAGCGCAATGCCATGCGGGGCTTCACGACCGACGCCCGCATTCGCTCTGTTGTGAAAGACCAGGCGAGCATCCATCTATGGGAGGGTCGAAGACGGGCTCACGGCCACAGACGCCTTCGACCTCTCGCCGCGACCCAATCATTTGAAGATTTTGGAGACAGGACAGATGTCCATTTCGATGTATCGCCTCACCGTTCCGATGTTCCAGCGCGGCCTCGCCAGCCTGAAAACCTACCTCGACAAGGCCGAAGCCTATGCCAAGGAAAAGAATATCGATCCCGTCATATTGGTCGCCGCTCGCCTGGCGCCCGACATGCTGCCGCTCTCCGGCCAGTATCAGCGCGCCAGCGACACCGCCAAATTTGCGCTCGCCCGCCTGACGGCGACCGACGCCCCGAAGTTCGAGGATAACGAAACGACGTTCGAAGACCTTCGTGAGCGCCTGGCAAAGACCGAAGCCTATCTCGCCGGTTTCTCGGTGGAAGCACTGGAAGGCACAGAAACCCGCCAGATCACCCTGCCGGGAAAGAGTGGTATCGTGCTGCCGGGTGACGAATATATCGCCACCTTCGCCCTGCCGAACTTCTATTTCCACGTCGCGACGGCCCACGCCATCCTGCGTAGCCAGGGTGCGCCGATCGGCAAACGCGATTATCTCGGCTAAGTGATATCAGGGCCGGCGCGTCACCGGCCCTCTTTCCGTCAGCTCGGTATAGGCGAGCGTCTGATCGAGATGGCGTGCTCGAAGCGACAGCAGCGTCTCGGCATAGTCGAGCCGTATCGCCGCATAGGCCGGATCCGCCGCGACATTGTCGAGCTCCATCGGATCGTCGGCAAGATCGAAGAGCAGCGGTGGCAAAGCGGTAAAATGCACATATTTGAACCGTGCGTCGCGGATCACCGCGAGATTGCATTCGTTGGGCCGCAGCCGGAAATGCCGCTCGGCCTCGCCATGCGCAATGTCGCGGAAATCGAATTCCCAGAATGCCGCATCCCGCCAGCCCTGTCCGCTCCCACCCCTGACAAACGGCATGAGCGACCGGCCATCGAGCCCGTTCTTCGCGTCGATGCCGAGCCTTTGGCAAAGTGTTGGAAAAATATCGGCAGCGCTGGTGAATTTGTCGACGACCCCACCCGCAGCACTGCTTGCGGGATCGCGTATGACAAGCGGAATATGATAGCCGCCGTCGAAGAAGCCGCCCTTGCCGAGCGTCCAGTGATCGCCCGCCATCTCGGCGTGATCCGAGGTGAAGACAACAAGTGTGTCGTCCCAGGCACCCGCATCCTTGAGGGCCTGCCAGATGCGGCCGAGCTGCGCATCGACCTCTGATATCATGCCGTAATAGATCGCCCGGATCGCGGCGAAATCCTCATCGTTCCAGCCGCTGAGCGGCCCCGCTGCACCGAGGATGAAGTTGCCCTTGTCGGAGCGTGGCATGGCATAGGCGAGGTAGGGATGACTGTCCTGTTCGGCTTCGAAGTTTGCCGCGCGGGCAAAAACCGGTCCGTCCCCCGGCTTGAACATGCGGTTGAACGGCTCCGGCACGGAGAATGGTGGATGCGGACGTAAGAAAGAGACATGCGCAAACCACGGCCTGTCCTGTTCGCCCATCCAGCGGATGAACTCGCCGGCCAGGAAAGCCGTCTGGGTCTCGTCGCATGAATAGGCCGGCGCTGCATCGGAAATGTCTCCGGCTCTGGCACCGACGGGAATATGGATATCGCGGCTGACGGCATCCGCATGGCCGCGGGACCTGAGCCAGGAGAGCCATTGTTTCTCATGCTCGGGCAGAAGCTGGCGGGCGGTAAAGCCCGGCAGCACGCCTTCGTAGGTCGTCAGATGCGGATCGCCGGCATCCATCCCGCGCGGATCGGGCGCCGTATCCGTGTAGCCAAACAGCGTCGGGTCGTATCCCGCCCGCCGGGCGGCCAGTGCCAGATTGTCGAAGCGAGCATCGAGCGGCGAACCGTTGCGGCAGACGCGGTGGTTCATCTGATAGAGACCGGTATAGAGTGTTGCCCGCGCCGGCGAGCAGGGTGCCGCCCCTGCATAGTGCCGCCGGAAGAGGGTGCCTTCGCGCGCCAGCGCATCGACACCCGGCGTCTTTACGCAGGCATGGCCGACGGCCGACAGGCAATCACCGCGCCACTGGTCCGCCGTGATCAGCAGGATGTTCGGCCGGCGGGCTTTCTCAATGCTGATTGGCTCAATGCTGGTTGGATTTTGCATGCCAGTCCCAGGCGGAGCGGATGATCTGAGACAGATCATACTGCGGCACCCAGCCGAGCACGTCGCGCGCCTTGTCGTTATTGGCGACCAGCGTATGCGAATCGCCTTCGCGACGGCCGATATATTCGACCGGGAAAGGCCGGTTCGACACGTCCTCGATGGCGCCGAGCAATTCCTTGACCGTCGTGCCGGTGCCGGTGCCGAGATTGAGCGCGACGGAATCGCCGCCCTTCAGCAGATATTCGACGGCGCGCACATGCGCATCGGCAAGATCGAGCACATGGATATAGTCGCGCACACAGGTGCCGTCACGGGTCTCGTAATCGCTGCCGAACACCTTGAAACCCTGACGGCGGCCGAGCGCCGCATCGATCGCCAGCGGTATCGCATGGGTTTCCGGCTGATGCCATTCGCCGATCCGGCCCTCGAAATCGGCGCCGGCCGCATTGAAATAACGCAGCACCACCGAGCGCAGGCTCCTGTACTGGTCGTAATCGGCAAGCGCCTGCTCGACGATATATTTCGTCCGCCCGTAAGGATTGATCGGCACCTGCCGGTGCGTCTCGTCGAGCGGCACGCTCTGCGGCAGGCCGTAGGTCGCGCAGGTGGAGGAGAAGACGAAGGCGTTGATGCCGGCCGCCTGTGCCGCTGAGAGCAGCGTCAAGGTGCCGATCACATTGTTCTCGTAGAAGGAAACCGGATCCTTGACCGATTCGCCGACCTCGATCAGCGCCGCGAAATGCAGGATCGCCGCCGGCTTGTGCTTGGCCAGTACCTCATCCAGCCGGGCGCGATCGCGAATATCGCCTTCCTCGGCCGGCCCCCATCTGACGAACTCGCGATGGCCGTTCGAAAAATTATCGAAGACGACAGGCCTATAGCCCTTATTCGCCAGGTCGAGGCACGTATGCGAGCCGATATAGCCGGCACCGCCGACGACAAGAACCGTTTCACCTGCCATGCACCACCCTTATTATTCATTGAGAGATGGGAGAAACCTAGACGAGATACACGTCAATAAAAAGAAGGAACTACGATCGGCGTCAATGGACAATACGTCAAATGCCGAAGTCGCCCCATTCGTGCGGTTTGTGCCGAGTCAGCAGATAGTCATGAATTATTCGCGTGATTTGCACAGCCGCCCGATCTAATGGGCTTGCACCACCATGTGATGATCAACGTCTGCAGTTATAAAGCAGGGAGAGCGCAAATGAGGAAGGCAATGATCGTTTGGGGCGGCTGGCAGGGTCATGAGCCAGAGCAATGCGCCCATATCGTCGCCGATCTCTTGCGCGAGGACGATTTTACGGTCGAGGTGACCGGCGATCTCGGCGTGTTCGGATCTCCGACGCTGGCGAAAGCCGATCTGCTGGTGCCTATCATTACCGGCGAAAAGCTTGAGAAGGAGCATGCCGCTGGCCTCGTCGAAGCCGTGCGCAGCGGTCTGGGGCTCGCCGGCCATCACGGCGCGCTCGCCACGTCCTTCAAGGAAAGCGCGCCTTTCCGCTATGTCTCCGGCGTCACCTGGGTCGCCCATCCCGGTAATATCATCGACTTCCGCGTTGCCGTTACCCGCCAGGACGATCCCGTCATGGAGGGCATTCCCGATTTCGACTATCGTTCGGAGCAATATTACCTCCATTACGATCCGACCGTCGAAATCCTCGCGACCACCACCTTCACCGGCGCCTACGATCCGGCGGCCCGCAATGTCGTGATGCCCGTCGTCTTCAAGCGCCATTTCGGCGCCGGCCGCATCTTCTATTCCGCCCTCGGCCACGTTGCGGCCGAATTCGACCATCCCTACATGCCCCTCATCCTGCGGCGTGGCCTCAGCTGGGCCGCACGCCAGTAGCGCCAGAACGATCGCCCGCGGATGAGGATCGGCAACGATATCCGGGCGATGTCGGCGGCTAAAGAACGCGGATTTCAGGCTGCAGGGCAGCCTCGCCTGATCGGCCGGCATGGGGCGGCCGCTTGCCGATCGTCCGCCCGCGCCATAACTTGCCCGGATGCAGGATCGCTTCTCTTTCTTCCCCGCTACCGCCGACCGCCTGGCCGACATAGAAGCGGTTTTCGACGATTGCGCCGACGGCCGGAATTGTCGCTGCGCCTACTGGTATCTTCCGAATGCCGACTACAAGGCAGGATGGGGCGAGGGAAATCGCAACTGGTTCCGCAGCCTCGTCGCCGAACGACGCCCGCCCGGCATTCTCGGCTATCGCGAGAATGAGCCGGCCGGATGGTGCGGTGTCGCGCCACGCGCCGTATTCGATCGGCTGCGCCGCTCAAAACCCTTTGCTTCAGTCGATGACAGGCCGGCCTGGTCGATCAATTGCTTCATCGTCCGCAAGCCGTTCCGGCGGCAGGGTCTGTCGCGATTGTTATTGAAACACGCGGTTGAATTTGCAAGCGCGAACGGCGCCGAATGTCTCGAAGCCTACCCTGTCGATCAGTCAGCCCGTGCTTCGAACGGAGCCGAGCTCTATCCGGGAACTCTATCGATGTTTCTGGATGCCGGTTTCGCCGAAGTGGCAAGACGCCTGCCGGCAAGGCCGATCGTGCGCCTGGAATGCCGCTGAATATTTCGGCAACCCAGGGATTGATAGATACCGCCTAGCGAGCCGCCTTGATCTGCCGGTCGTTCTCCAAGGCGGGACCCGCCTCGTCATAGATCCGCATCAGCCGCCCGGCGGCCTTGAGTTTCTCGATGAGGTCGTTTCCATCAGGCGAGGCCTTCGTCCGCTCCAACTGCTCGAACTCCCTCAGCGCCTGCGCCCAATGGCTTTCCCCACGCCCATCCGGCCTGCCTTCCGATTCCCATAGTGAATAAGCGCGCTGGCTGACCCAGGCGTCTTTATTATGACTCATAATCAACCCCAGCGAGAAATTTGGAAGCAATATTCGACAGGCAACAAGGTGCCAAAACCGGCTTTAGGAGTCGTTACAAGGCAGCGTTAGTTTTTAGCTAATAGCGACGTGCCGAAGGATTATCCCGCGCATACATTCCCGGACCTTGGCCTCGTACCGCCTCCAGGGTAGGTTTATCGCAGAAACGACAGCGATGACCGATGGCAGCCAAGACAACACTCAATGCGAAGAATCTCGAGTCCCTTGGCGCGCAGCGTCTTGCCGAACTGCTGATCGAGATCAGCACGGGCAGTGCTGCCCACAAGCGGCGGCTTCGAATGGAGCTTGCCGGCAATCATGGCGGCGCCGAGGTGGCGCGTGAGGTGCGAAAGCGGCTTGCCAGCATTGCCCGTGCCCGCACCGTCATCAACTGGCGCAAAGTGAAAGCGCTGAAGAGCGATCTCGAAACCCAGCGCAAGACGATTGCAGAGACGGTTGCCGCCGATGATCCCCAGGAAGCTTTCGAACTGATATGGCAGTTCCTCGCACTGGCGAACCCGATTTTTGAGAGATCCAGCGACAGCAGCGGTTCTCTCATCGAAAGTTTTCATCAGGCTTGCGTGGATGCTGCCGCAATCGCCGCGTCCGCCAAGATCGACTCCAAAGTCCTGGCCGACAAGGTGTTCAAAGCCGTGCAGGACGATGGTTACGGTCAGTACGACAACCTCATTGCGGCGATGGCGCCCGCTCTCGGTAAGGATGGCCTCGATTGTTTGAAGACCCTCTTCGTCCAATGGGCCAAGGAGCCGAACGACAAGCCGGCTAATGACAAGCTCGAGGTCATCGGCTGGGGCAGCGCTGGTCCCCTTTACGAAGATGAGATCTACGGCACTCAGCGGGATCTGACGGTGCGCATAGCCTTGCAGGAAATTGCCGACGCCCAGGGCGATGTCGATGCCTACATCGCCCAGCAACCCGAGAACACACGCAAGGCGCCGATGATTGCGGCCGATATCGCCACTCGCCTGATCTCGGCCGGCCGGGCGAAGGAAGCGCTTGAGATGCTGAATGAGGTCGAGACGAAAGACCGGGTCGACATGCCGTTCGAATGGCAGCTCGCGCGCGTCGAGACGCTGGAGGCCCTGGGGCGCGCAGAGGAGGCGCAGACCTATAGATGGACGTGCTTCGAGCAGTCGCTGCACGACCAGCATCTCCGCGCCTTCCTCAAGCGACTGCCGGACTTCGACGATCTAGAGGCGGAGGAGAAGGCATTCGCCCATGCCCAGGCTTTCCCGGACGTCCACCAGGCGCTTGCATTTTTCCTGCTTTGGCAGGCACCCGCCGAGGCAGCGAAACTCGTGATGAGGCGGAAGGCGGAACTGGATGGCAATCTCTATGAGCTGATGCCGCCGGCGGCCGAAGCTCTGGCGGAGAAACATCCGCTTGCGGCAACCATCCTCTTGCGCTCCATGATCGATTTCGCGCTCGATAGCGGCCGGTCCAGCCGCTATAAGCATGCGGCGAGGCATCTTGCGGACTGCGCATCGCTTGCGCCTCATATCAATGACTTCGGCGACACAAGACCCCATGACATCTATGTCGCAGAACTTAAGCGTCGACACGGCAAGAGGCATGGCTTCTGGAGCCTGGCGACCTAAGTCGCTTCAGACATCTCACCTCCGGAGGAATTCCATGACCACACCGCCTGGCACGCCGATCCACTGAATTGGGGCAACGGACCCCGCATCTTCGAGGCCTTTCTGGAGCCGACTTGCCCCTATTCGGTCAGGGCGTTCAACAAGTTCGACCAACTGCTGAGCCAGGCCGGCGAAGACAAGATCACCGTGAAGATCCGCCTGCAGCCGCAACCTTGGCATATGTATTCGGGCGTCCTCGTCCGCTGTATCATCGCAGCCTCTACATTGGAAGGCGGCAAGGAGACTGCAAAGCAGGTGATGGCCGCTATCGCCGCCCATCGCGAGGAGTTCGAATTCGAGCGTCATGCCAGCGGCCCGAATATGGATGTGACGCCGAACCAGATCGTCGAGCGCCTGGAACGCTACAGCGGCGTCAAGCTGAAGGAAGCCTTCGCAATTCCGGATCTCGATCGGGAGATCAAATGGCACTGCAAATATGCCCGCCAGAACGGCATCCATGTCTCGCCAACCTTCATGATCGACGGGCTGGTGCAGCCCGACATGAGCAGCGGCGACGAAGTTGGAGCCTGGGTGAAGAAGGCGCTGGGCAATTGACGCTGGCCGTGTGCCAGAGACTATCAAGGTGAGCCGTCTCGCCGCTGTCCTTATCGTGTTCGCATGAGGAATGGAGTCAGTAATCAATCTGGGCTAATTGCTTTTTAAGGCATTGCTGATGAACTGCCGTCATGACAAAGCCGCCCCGCAAGCCTTCCAAGCCGCTGCTCGGTGAAGCCTACGAGCCGCTCCGCAGCCGACCGCGCCGGCGGCGAGATCCCGCTCAGCCTAATCCTCCTCTCGATCCGATGACGGCGCGTATCGCGCCGCGTCGGGGGTCGGGGAGGACACGGTTTCAAATGACGGACGACCCGGAATTGACCCGGGTCGAAGGTCAGCAATGTCAGCAGCAGACGACCGGCCGGGACATGGCTGCTCGCTACTATCTGAGCCTCGACACGGCGATCTTGCTGGGGATCCTGTTTATTGCGATCGTCTTCAGGTTCCACAAGATCACCTTGCCGCTGGTCGACGGCTTCAGCTGGCGCGAGATAAGCACCGCAATGATGGCCGACAATTTCCAGCAGCGCAGCTGGAACATCTTCTTTCCGGAGGTCAGCTGGACCGGGCCCGGGCCAAGCTATCAGGGCCGTGAGTTCCAGATCGTCAGCTATCTCACGGCCCTGCTCTACCAACTCTTCGGCTGGCACGATTGGTTCGGCCGCGCGGTTGCGGCCTTCTTCGGCCTGGTGACGGTGTTTTCGCTGCACAGGCTAACGGCGCTATGCTGGGACGAGATGCACGCCCACGCGGCGGCGCTGGCCTACGCGCTGATGCCGGCGGCGATCATGATCGACAGCTCGTTTCTTCCCGATCCCGCGATGCTGGCCTTGGTCACTCTTGGTGTCTGGCTGTTCGTCAAATACTGGGCCGGCGGCAGCCGCTGGCTCTTGCCGCTCGCCACGCTCAGCTTCTCGCTCGGCGTGCTGTCAAAGCTACCAGGCATCGCTGCCGGCGCCGTCATCTTCTACCTGATGGTCTGCTGGATTCTGGAGAAGAAACGAAAGCAGGCAAGCTGGGTTTTCCTGTCGGGACTTTCGAGCCTGGCCGTCATCGGCGCTTATTACATCTGGGCGATTTATCTCGGCCGCAGCTATCCGCCGTTTCATGTCGCCGGCACCGGCGGCTATATCTGGGATGACGGCTTCTGGACTTATGTCAGGGACAGATTCTACTTCAAATCCTTGTGGAACACCTCGGTCTTGTGGTTCTACGGCTATCCGTTCCTGGTGCTGCTGGCCGTCGGCTTGTGGATACCGCTCAGCCGCGCCGAAGACCCGAAGCAACGCAGCCTTTCGGCCATTCCCTATGTGTGGCTGACTGCGGCCATCATCCTCTATCTGGCGGCGGCAGGCGAGATCACCAGCAATGTGTGGAACTTCCATATCTTCCATGTGCCGATCGCGATGTTCTGCGGCCACGGCGCGCTTCTTCTGGCAACGCTTGGGTCGAGAACCGTTCTGACGCCGGCGGTGGTGCTTCGCTCGATCTTCATCGTGGCCATCGCGCTTGCCTGGTCGACCTTGCCCCTCGTCAGGACGATGAAGAAGCCAATCGCCATGAACGGCAAGCTGCTTGGCGAGGAACTGGCACGGTTGGCGCAACCGGGCGACCTTGTCGTCGCCATCGCGCCTGAGGTCGGCGATCCCGTCGCAGTCTATTACAGCAGGGCGCGCGGCTGGGTGTTCCCGCCTGGCGGAGGTGATGCGGAATGGTCGAAATTCGTTGCGGATGACGCCACTGCGATCGCGCAGCTCGAGGAACTGCGCGCGCAGGGCGCGGATCTGTTCGGCGTGACCAAGAACGCCACCGACAAGGAGGGCCGGCTGTTCGTCGAGCATCATGATGGGGTCATCGACTATCTGGACAGAACCGCAACCAAGCTTGCGGATTTGAATAATTTGCTGGTCTATAGGATCACCCGTCCATGAGAGCCGCGACAATCAGGGGTCATGGGCCTTCGACCCCATCAAGCCCGGCACTTTCGCGGTGGGAGACGATCGGGTTTTTCCTCACATATGTCTTGGGTGCGCTGGGCTTCTGCAATGGGCGACGTGGTGCGAAGCCGTTTCGGCGCCGGCCGCAATCGGTCGCGCACCGCTCACCTCAAGCGCCGGGCTGCAGCACGTGCTCTGACGACCGAGGCTTGGGCCCGCGCGGCGTGTCAGCGCAGATGGTCAAGGAGACAGCCGATCTCGATCGTCTGCTTCGCCGAAAAATCGAAAGATAGCAGGAGGATGGGGGACACCCTTAAGGTCGAAGGCCGAATGGCGGAGAGGGTGGGATTTGAACCCACGATACCCTTGCAGGTATGCCGCATTTCGAGTGCGGTGCATTCGACCACTCTGCCACCTCTCCGCGGTCTGGTCGGCGCTTGTTCGGCGCGGGCGTTCTCATAACGGGCAAATGACAGGCTGGCAAGCCGAAAAGTCGAAGCATTCCATCCTTTTGCCTTGACACCTTTTTGTCACTCGCGTATCTCGGCTGCGCAATAGGTTTGGAGAAATCCGCGCCTTGGCCGTCCCGCGCTCGCGCGGGGCTTCACCGGCAGGAAGAGTTCGAGGATTAGACCTCTGAAATCCCTGCTTAACTTCGACTGATAAAAAGACAGCCACCTGCTGGATTAGCGGGGAGCGCTGGAACGAACATGAAAGGATAAAAAATGTTCGCAGTCATCAAGACCGGCGGTAAACAGTACCGTGTGGCAGCCAACGACGTGCTGACCATCGAAAAGCTGGAAGCCACCGCTGGCGACTCCATTGAATTCACCGAAGTGCTCGTGATCGGCGAAGGCGCCGACGCTGCGATCGGTGCGCCCTTCGTTACCGGCGCCTCTGTCAAGGCAGAAGTCGTCGAACAGAACCGCGGCAAGAAGGTCATCGCCTTCAAGAAGCGCCGCCGTCAGAATTCGAAGCGTTCGCGCGGCCATCGTCAGCATCACACGGTCGTCCGTATCACGGACATCGTGGCTGCCAAGTAAGATCAACGGGACAAGGTTTAAAGGAGAACTCCAATGGCACACAAAAAAGCTGGCGGTTCATCGCGCAACGGTCGCGATTCTCAGTCCAAGCGCCTTGGCGTGAAGAAGTTCGGCGGCGAAGCCGTCATCGCAGGCAACATCATCGTGCGTCAGCGCGGTACTGAGTGGCATCCGGGTTCCAACGTCGGCCTCGGCAAGGATCACACGATTTTTGCGCTTACCGCCGGCAATGTGAACTACCGAACCAAGGCCAACGGTCGCGTCTACGTGTCTGTCATGCCGAAAGCGGAAGCAGCGGAATAAGCCGGTAGCGCTCAAAAACAGCCGGCGTCTCATCGACCCGGCTGGCCGTATCAGGTTCAGTCTAGAAAACAGGGGAGATGGGGCGCCATCTCCCCTTTTTCTTTACCCCTCAAGGAGGACTGAACCATGCAAGGCGAATTGTTAAGGGTAGACCAATCACGGTCTCCCCAGGAAGACCAGCGGTCTTCCACGGAGCGGCTGAGGCCGGAACGGTTAAGGACCGATTGCCCTGTCTTGTTATCGGAAAGGCTCGTCATGCGCGCGCCCCACGAAGAAGACATCGACGCCCTTGCCCATCTCGCCAATAACGCCAAAGTCGCCACCATGGTATCGCGTATGCCGCACCCTTATACCGCCGATGATGCTGCCGACTTCGTGCGTCGCACGAAAAATGGCGAGATTGGCAAGTGCGTCTATGCGATCACCAAGGCCGAAAACGGCGCATTTATCGGCTGCTGCGGCGTGGAACCGCAGACAGACGGCAAGACCGTCGAGATCGGCTACTGGCTGGGCGAGCCCTATTGGAACAAGGGTTATACGACCGAGGCCTGCCATGCCCTGGTCGATATGGTGTTCAGGACCCGTCAGGACGTCGATCAGATCGACGCCCGTTGCCGGGTCATGAACGTCGCCTCGCGCCGCGTCATCCAGAAGTGCGGCTTCCAGTTTCAGGGTTCGGGGCTCGCCGCCTCGCTGGCGCTCGGCAGCAACGTGCCGGTCGAATGGTACAGGCTCGACCGCAAGACCTGGATGTCCCTCAGAAGCTGGGGGAACATCGCATGAGCACGACTGCGCTGCAAAGGCCAGAGGCCAAGCCGATGATGCCCGGCCCCGCGCCGGTCATCTCGACCGCCCGCCTGACGCTCCGCCCCCACAGGCTGAGCGATGCGCCTGATATCGCGGAATCGCTCTCCGATTTCGCGGTCACGCGCATGCTGTCCCGCGTACCCGCGCCGTTCGACCGGCAGGATGCGCTGGACTGGCTGATCCCGGTCACATCGGGCACCTTGCCCGACTGGCCGCTGGCAATCACCGGCAAGGACGATGTCCATATCGGTAACGTCTCGATCGAGTTGCGCCACGGCCGCTGGCACCTCGGCTACTGGCTGAACCGCTACTACTGGCGGCGCGGCTATATGAGCGAGGCGGTGACGGCGATCATCGAACGCTTCTCGCGCCGCATGCCGGAGACGCCTGTTCATTCCGGCGTCTTCGCCGACAACCCGGCTTCGCTGCGACTGCAGGAGAAGCTCGGTTTCCACATGACGGGTTGCGGCGAAATCTATTGTTTCGCCCGCAACACCATGGTGTCGCAGATCGAAACCGTGCTGCAGCAGGGCACGCTGCAGCCGCGAAAGGTCGCCTGATCAAACTCGAGACGCCGCCGCATCGGCGGCGTCTCCTTCAATCGCCGATCTCGACCCATACGGGGAAATGATCGGAACCGACGGATTGCGTATCGATCCGGGCGGATTTCAACCGGCTCTGCAGGCCGCAACTGACGAAGCAATAATCGAGATGCATGCGTTTGCCGCGATCTTCGGGATCCATCCAGCTGTAGCTCTCCGGAGAGTAAGCCTCCAGCGCCGCAAAGGCGTCGACCGGCGTGCCGAACCTCGCCACGCGGCCGTAATATCCGCCGCCAGCACCGGCAAGCGCGCAATATTCCGGCGATTCCGGCTCCATGTTGAAATCGCCCATGATGACGTAATCCTCCGGCAGCGGCGGCTCCGGCAGGTCGAATTCACCACCCCCCGTCAGCGACCCACCCTCCTGGACGAAGGCATTGATACGCGCGTTCAAGAATTGCAGCTGGCGAATGCGCTCGTCGGCGGAGACATGGTCGAGATGCACGGAGTAGACGCGGATCGCACCGCCGGGTGCATCGATCACCGCCTCGGTCGCGCCGCGCTGGAGGTTGATCTTGCCGATCGTCCGGCTGCGCGGCAGAAGCAGCGTCCGGGTCGAGACGATCGGCCAGCGCGACAGCACCATGTTGCCAAACTGGAATCGCGTGCCGCGCGCCGGCTGCAGCCCGCCTTCGGCCGCCTTGACATGCATGTCGCAGGCCGGCCCATACACCCAGAAATAGTCGGGAAAGAAGGCTGCAACATCGGCCGCCATGTCGGCGAAACCGTTGCGGGAGAAGCCGCGGGTTACCTCCTGCAGCGCGATGACATCGGCACCCTCGAGGCTGCGGGCAATGCGCGCCAGATCGTATCTGCCGTCGAGACCGAAGCCGTACTGTATGTTATAGCTCGCAAAATTCACGATAATCTTTGACCTCCGTCGGAACCGCCTATATCGAATGGGCCAAGACGGGCCGTCCAACTGCCACTGAATATTGGAAGTAAAATGAAATTTCTCGACGAAGCAAAGGTCTATATCAAGTCCGGGGACGGCGGCGGCGGCAGCGTTTCCTTCCGACGCGAGAAATTCATCGAGTTCGGCGGCCCGGATGGCGGCGACGGCGGACGCGGCGGCGACGTCTGGGTTGAGACCGTCAACGGCCTCAACACGCTGATCGATTTCCGCTTTCAGCAGCATTTCAAGGCGACGATCGGCACCCATGGCATGGGCAGGAACCGCACCGGCGCCAACGGCAGCGACGTGACGCTGAAGGTCCCGGTCGGCACCCAGATCTTCGAGGAAGACCAGGAAACGCTGATCTGCGACCTGACCGTCGAAGGCCAGCGCTACTGTCTCGCCCATGGCGGCAATGGCGGCTTCGGCAACGCCCATTTCAAAACCTCGACCAATCAGGCGCCGGATTGGGCCAATCCCGGTCTGCCCGGCGAGGAAAAGACCATCTGGCTACGCCTGAAGCTGATTGCCGATGCCGGCCTCGTCGGCATGCCGAATGCCGGCAAGTCGACCTTCCTGGCATCAGTCACCCGGGCCCGGCCGAAAATCGCCAACTATCCCTTCACCACACTGCATCCTAATCTCGGCGTCGCCACTATCGACGAGCGCGAATTCATCCTGGCCGACATTCCGGGCCTCATCGAAGGCGCCCATGAAGGTGTCGGCATCGGCGACCGTTTCCTCGGCCATGTCGAGCGCACCCGCGTGCTGCTCCACCTCATCTCCGCCCAGGAGGAAAAGGTCGGCAAGGCGTATAAGACGGTCAAGCACGAGCTCGAAGCCTATGGAAACGATCTGGCCGACAAGGCGGAGATCGTGGCACTGTCGCAGATCGACGTGCTCGATGATGCCGAACTGAAGAAGAAGACCAAGGAATTGGCCAAGGCCTGCGGCAAGACGCCGTTCCAGATTTCGGCCGTCACCGGCAAGGGCATGACCGAAGTGCTGCGTGCACTCCGCGACATCATCGTCGAAGCCAATACGGAGGAGAAGCCGGCCAAGGTGCCGAAGCTGCGCCATCGCGACATGGTCGTCACCGATGAGGACAAGGGTGGGGACGAGGACGATGACCAGCCGTAAGCCGCTTGGCCGCTACCGCCGCATCGTCATCAAGATCGGATCCGCGCTTCTGGTCGACCGCAAGGCCGGGCTGAAGAAGGCCTGGCTCGACGCCATGTGCGCCGATATCTCAGGCTTGAAGGCCAAGGGCATCGACGTGCTCGTCGTTTCCTCGGGCGCAATCGCGCTCGGCCGCTCGGTGCTCGACCTGCCCTCGGGCGCGCTGAAGCTGGAGGAAAGCCAGGCGGCGGCTGCCGTCGGCCAGATTGCGCTGGCGCGCGCCTGGTCGGAAAGCCTGTCACGCGACGAGATTGTCGCCGGCCAGATCCTGCTGACGCTCGGCGATACCGAAGAGCGCCGCCGATATCTCAACGCCCGCGCCACCATCAATCAGCTTTTGAAGATCGGCGCCGTGCCGATCATCAATGAAAACGACACGGTTGCCACCAGCGAGATCCGCTATGGCGACAACGACCGGCTAGCCGCCCGCGTCGCGACGATGACCGGCGCCGATCTGCTCATTCTTCTCTCCGATATCGACGGTCTCTACACCGCGCCGCCCCATCTCGATCCGAACGCAACGTTCCTCGAGACAATTGCTGAAATCACCCCGGAGATCGAGGCAATGGCCGGGGGTGCTGCCTCCGAGTTTTCGCGTGGCGGCATGCGCACCAAGATCGATGCCGGCAAGATTGCGACGGCATCAGGCTGCGCCATGATCATCGCCTCCGGCAAGACCGACAACCCACTGTCGGCAATCGAAAACGGCGCGCGTTCCTCCTGGTTCGCGCCGTCGGGCACACCCGTTACCGCCCGCAAGACCTGGATTGCCGGGCAGCTGCAGCCGGCCGGCGAACTGCATGTCGACGACGGCGCCGTCGTTGCGCTCGGGGCCGGCAAGAGTCTGCTTCCCGCCGGCGTTCGCAGCGTTTCCGGCCTCTTCAGCCGCGGCGATACGGTGGCGATCATCGGCCCGGCCGGCCGCGAGATTGCCCGCGGCCTGGTAAGCTACGATGCCGACGACGCCCGCCGGATTGCCGGCCGCAAGTCGGCGGAGATCGAGGCCATCCTCGGTTATGCCGGGCGCGCCGCCATGATCCATCGCGACGACATGGTGATGACCGCGCAGACCGGTTCGAAATCGGAAAGGCAGAAGAAGGACGCGAGCTATGCTTGATACCGTTGCGCCAGGCCCTGACATTGACGTGCTGATGAACGACATCGGCCGCAAGGCAAAGGCTGCGGCACGACCGCTGGGTTTTGCGTCCACCGAGGCGAAGAACAGCGCGTTGAACGCCATGGCCGATGCGATCCTGGGCAACAAGGCGCATATTCTTGCCGAGAACGCCAAGGACCTGAAGGATATCGAAGGCACCGAGACGCTCGCTTCCTTCGTCGACCGGCTGACGCTGAACGACAAGCGCGTCGCCGAAATGGCCGAGGGAATCCGCGCCATCGCTGCCCTTGCCGATCCGGTCGGCGAAGTCATCGCTGCCTGGGACCGGCCGAACGGGCTGAAAATCGAGCGCGTCCGCACGCCGCTCGGCGTCATCGGCGTGATCTTCGAAAGCCGACCGAACGTTACCGCGGATGCCGGCGCCCTCTGCCTCAAGGCGGGCAATGCCGTTATCCTGCGTTGCGGCTCGGATTCGCGCCGTTCATCGCAGGCTATCCATGCCTGCTTGGTCGAGGGCCTGAAGGCGGCGGGACTTCCAGAGCATGCTATCCAGCTCGTGCCGGTCACCGACCGCGCCGCAGTCGGCGCCATGCTGCGGGGCTTGGACGGGGCGATCGACGTCATCGTGCCGCGCGGCGGCAAGAGCCTGGTTGCCCGCGTGCAGAGCGAGGCTCGCGTGCCGGTTTTTGCCCATCTCGAAGGCCTTTGCCACATTTATGTCGACGCTTCGGCCGATATCGAAATGGCCAAGAAGATCATCGTCAACGCCAAGATGCGCCGCACCGGCATCTGCGGGGCGGCCGAAACCCTGCTCGTCGATGGCGCCGCGATCGGCACGCATCTTACGCCGCTGCTTGAGGTTCTGACGGAGGCCGGCTGCGAGATCCGCGCTTCGGCAACGGTGCTGAAGGTCGCACCCGGCACGAAGCCCGCGACCGAAGAGGACTGGTCGACCGAATATCTCGACGCGATCATTTCCGTTGCCGTCGTCGACGGCATATCGGGCGCCATCGCCCACATTCAGACATATTCCTCCAACCACACCGAGGCGGTTATCGCCGAGGACCCCGCCGTCGTCGCGCGTTTCTTCACCGAAGTCGATTCAGCGATCCTCCTGCACAATGCCTCGACGCAGTTTGCCGATGGCGGCGAGTTCGGCATGGGTGCGGAAATCGGTATCGCCACCGGCAAGATGCATGCCCGTGGCCCCGTCGGCGTCGAACAGCTCACTTCTTTCAAATATCGGGTGCATGGTGCCGGACAGACGCGGCCCTGACGTGACGACCGAGAATGTGGACCGGCACTATCTCCGCATGCCGCACAGCGAGCGCGGCATGGTCGTCGGTCTGTTCGGCGGTTCGTTCAATCCGCCGCATCAGGGCCATGCGCTCGTCGCCGAAATCGCCCTCAAGCGACTTGGCCTCGACCAGCTCTGGTGGATGGTTACCCCGGGCAATCCGCTGAAGAGCCGCAACCAGCTCGCTCCGCTTGCCGAGCGCATTGCCGAAAGCGAGCGTGTTGCCGCCGACCCGCGGGTCAAGGTCACCGCCTTCGAACAGGCGCTCGGCACCAGCTACACCGCCAATACGCTTGTGCGCGTCAAGGCGCGTAATCCACATGTGCATTTCATCTGGATCATGGGCGCTGACAGCCTGCAGACCTTTCACAAATGGCAGAAATGGCAGGAGATTGCCCGCACCTTTCCGATCGCGGTGATCGACCGGCCGGGCGCGACGCTCTCCTTCCTGTCCTCGAAAATGGCTAGGACATTCGATTTCGCCCGTGTCGACGAGGATGATGCCCGTATTCTCTGGAAGAAGCGTGCGCCGGCCTGGACCTTCATCCACGGACCGCGCTCCGGCCTGAGTTCGACGGCAATCCGCAACGGCTCGTCACACAGCGGCGCTGAATAGCCTAATTTTAAGAAGACCCCGAAAACGAGAAAGCCCGACGGGGGAGGAGATCCGTCGGGCTTATAAACTCGATCGACAACTGGGAGGAGGAGTGTTGTCGACCCTATCGAACGGCTATGGGAGGAGGAGAAGCCGTGTCGATGAGTGTGTTGTAGCATATTTCGCAGGAAGATGAATATCGATTGGTGCATTGCAGCAATGCATTGTCTGCAATCCTGTGCAGCCTTGCGGCTTTGGCATTGCCGTTTTTCTTGGCAGAAATCGACGGAGGATGCTCTGCCGCCGGGAGTCCCTGCGGTTTGCCAAGCTGTCGCGCGGGTATTTCAACCCTATGGATCTCATGCTGCGGCTCAAGCCATGCACTTCGACAACGCGCAACTATTGGGTCATTGCGGACACCGCGTCCAATACGGTTATATTTTCCTGGATATATCCCTAGCCAAGACGCCTCGTCCATTATATTCCTTGCAATATTTCGAACGCGGGCAATGAATCATGCAGAACAGCCGCCGATGGATGAAACTGGCAACCGCCGCGATCGCAGTCCTGTGGCTTGGCGCAGCAGCGCTCCCGGCGCCTGCCGCCGCAGCCGAAAAACTTACCGTCTTTGCGGCGGCGAGCCTCAAGGATGCGCTCGACGCCGCCAATGCCGCCTGGGCAAAGGAAAGTGGCAAGGAAGCCGTCGTATCCTATGCGGCAAGCGGGGCGCTGGCCAAGCAGATCGAGAACGCCGCACCCGCCGATATCTTCATCTCGGCCGACCTCGACTGGATGGATTACGTCGCCAAGAAGAAACTGATCAAGGCCGATACCCGCTCCAACCTGCTCGGCAACAAAATTGTGCTCGTTGCGGAAAAGGGCAAGGCAAAACCGATTGAGATCAAGCAAGGCTTCGATCTCGCCGGGCTTTTGGGTGACGGCAAGCTTGCCATGGGTGAGCCGAAATCCGTTCCGGCCGGCAAATACGGCATGGCGGCGCTCGAAAAGCTCGGCGTCTGGAAATCGGTCGAAACCAAGGTCGCCGGCGTCGAAAGCGTGCGCGCCGCCCTGGCCCTCGTCTCCCGCGGCGAAGTGCCTTATGGCATCGTCTATCAGACGGATGCCGCAGCCGATAAGGGTGTCGCTGTCGTCGGCACCTTCCCCGCCGAGTCCCATCCGCCGATCATCTATCCGATTGCGATCCTCGCCGAGAGCGAGAACCCGGATGCATCAGCCTATCTCGACTTCCTGAAATCCGACAAGGCAGCCGCCTTCTTCACGGCGCAAGGTTTCACCATCCTCAAGTGACTACGGATTTGCACATGAGCGCCTCACTTGAGGCTCACATCACGATGCTTCAGTCTGCTGACGAAGACCGCTAAGTACTCTATCGTCATGCTCGGGCTTGTCCCGAGCATCTGCATCCGGTCGACTTTGGATAGGCAGCAGATCCTCGGCACAAGGCCGAGGATGACGCCGAGTAGAACGAGTTTATCAACAAACGGCTCGCATATGCGAGCCTTCATTTTTGAGAGGAATAGAAGCGCTTGTTGGACGCTCTGGGCTTGAGCAATGAGGAATGGACGGCGATCCTGCTCAGCCTGCGCGTCTCGATTGTCGCCATGTTGGCAAGCCTGCCCTTCGGCATCCTTGTCGCCCTGCTGCTTGCCCGCGGCCGGTTCTGGGGCAAGTCGGTGCTGAACGGCGTCGTTCACCTGCCGCTGGTCCTGCCCCCGGTGGTCACCGGTTTTCTTCTCCTCATCCTGTTTGGCCGCCGCGGTCCGATCGGCAGCCTGCTCGACCAGTATTTCGGCATCGTCTTTTCTTTCCGCTGGACGGGTGCTGCACTGGCCTGCGCCATCATGGCCTTTCCGCTGATGGTGCGCAGCATCCGCCTGTCGATCGAGGCGGTCGACCGCAAGCTGGAAGAGGCGGCCGGAACGCTCGGCGCCGGCCCTGTCTGGGTCTTCCTGACGATCACCTTGCCGCTGACCCTGCCCGGCATCATCGCCGGCATGATCCTCTCTTTTGCCAAGGCGATGGGCGAATTCGGCGCGACGATCACCTTTGTCTCCAACATTCCGGGCGAAACCCAGACGCTGTCGGCGGCGATCTACACTTTTACCCAGGTGCCAGGCGGCGATGCCGGCGCGCTCCGCCTGACGCTTGTCGCCGTCGTCATTTCCATGACCGCCCTGGTCGCCTCCGAATTCCTCGCCCGTCTCGCCGGCCGGAGGATCGATCCGGAATGACGCTGATCGTCGAGGCAAAACAGAGGCTCGGCGCCTTTTCGCTCGATGCCGCCTTCACCTCCGAGCGTGGCGTCACCGCGCTGTTCGGCCGCTCCGGCTCCGGCAAGACCTCGATGATCCGCATCATCGCCGGCCTTGCCCGCCCTGACCAAGGCCGCGTCGTCCTCGACGGCGAGGTCTTGACCGAAACCGAAACCGACATCTTCCTCCCGAAGCATCGCCGCCGCTTCGGTTATGTCTTTCAGGAAGCGCGGCTTTTCCCGCATCTCAGCGTTCGCGCCAATCTGTTCTACGGCCGATGGTTCGCGGCGAAAACGGCGCGCGGCGAGAGCTTCGACCGCATCGTCGACCTGCTCGGCATCGAGACGCTGCTCGCGCGCAGCCCCGCGAAGCTTTCCGGCGGCGAGAAGCAGCGCGTCGCCATCGGCCGCGCGCTTCTCTCCTCGCCCCGCCTGCTGTTGATGGACGAGCCGCTCGCCGCCCTCGATGATGCCCGTAAGGCCGAGATTTTGCCTTATCTCGAGCGACTGCGCGACGAAACCGACATACCGATCGTCTATGTCAGCCACTCGATCGCCGAGGTGGCGCGGCTGGCAAACCAGGTCGTCGTCATGCGTGACGGCAAGGTCGAAGCGACAGGCCCCGCCGTCGACATATTGAGCCGCCCCTCCACCACCTCCGACCGGCGCGAGGCAGGCGCACTGCTGGAAGGCACGGTGGAAAGCTTCGATGCGCGGCACCATCTATCGACGGTCGCGCTGAAATCCTGTCAGCTCCATATTCCGGGAGCCGCCCTTGCGCCCGGCAAATCGGTTCGCATCCGCATTCCCTCCCGCGATGTCATGCTGGCGACCGCAAGGCCTGAGGGGCTCAGCGCGCTGAATATCCTGGAAGCAAAGATAGAAGGGATGTCCTCGGCCGAGGACGGAACGGTGGAAATCCGGCTCGACTGCGGCGGCGATATCATTCTTTCCCGGATCACGACCCTCTCCTGCGAACGTCTGGATCTTCGACCGGGAAGAGCGGTCTTCGCCGTCATCAAGACAGTGGCCCTGGAGGCCTGATCAGCCGCGCTCACCCTGCTGCAGGTTGCGCTTGGCCTCGAGCCAGGCGAGATCTTCGGCAAGGCTGGTCCGCACCGTCCTTTCCATCCGGCGGAAACGCCCGAGCAATTCCTCGCCGAACGGCGTCAGCGCCGCGCCGCCGCCCTTCTGCCCGCCGCGCTGCGATTCCACCACCTGTTCGTTAAACATCCGGTTCATCTCGCTGACCAGCAACCATGCCCGCCGATAGGACATGTCCATCGCCCGCCCGGCGGCCGAGATCGATCCGGTCTGGCGGATATGCTCCAGCAGTTCCATCTTGCCATGGCCGAGGCGATCCTCATCCGGGAAGCTGATTCGCAGGACGGGCACGAGTGTTTTTGCGGCTGAGTCGGTCATTGAATCTAGGGATCGTGGAATTTGCCGCACTTTACGCTGCGGCATGGAAACTGTACACCGCCCGCACGAGGCCGCCCCGGGCAGTCAAATACTTCAATTCGAACGGCAGATCGGATTTTCGACCGTTCTGTACCTTAGCATGTCTTGAAACATTAATGGTTTGATGCCTATCTTAACCTTGATCCGGTCGTGATCGGATCTGTGTTGTGCATAGTTTGTCATTCCAGGAAAGGGAAAGCACTGACAACAGTACACGCCAAGGGAAAAACGCTCGCCGTTATCCCGAAGAGTGCGGAACGTGGCGCCGATGCCGCCGCCCGTGCCCTAGAAACCGTCCTCGCCAGCCTCGAGGACTCCAAAGCTGAAGATATCGTCACCATCGACATTGCCGGAAAATCGGCGTTGGGAGACTACATGATCGTCGTCTCCGGCCGCTCGAACAGGCATGTCATGGCGATCTCGGATCACCTGCTCACCGACCTTAAGGACGACGGCCTCGGTACGGCCCGCGTCGAAGGTCAGGAAGGCGGCGATTGGGTCCTGATCGACACTGGTGACATTATCGTGCATGTGTTCCGTCCTGAAATCCGCGAGTTCTACAACATCGAAAAGATGTGGGCGGCTCCGGATATGGATGAAGAAACACGGCACTGACAGGCGAGCCGGCATTCTGTCCGGCGCCTGAGACGTGGCATTGGCTGGCCGGTAAACAGACAAGCCGACCGGTGGCGTAGTGTGCGCCCGATGTGCCGCATGAGCGGGAGCGGATGAATGCGAATAGGTCTTTTTGCGGTGGGGCGGCTGAAGTCCGGCCCGGAAAAGGATCTTGCCGCCCGTTATTTCGACCGTTTTGCCAAGGCCGGCCCTGCCGTCGGTCTCGAATTGACCCGCGTTGCCGAAGTTGCCGAAAGCCGGGCCTCCAATGCGGAGACCCGCAAGCGTGAAGAGGCGGCGATGCTTCTCAAATCGCTTGCCGATGGCAGCATCCTCATTCTTCTCGATGAACGCGGCAAGGCGCTCGACAGCGAAGCCTTCGCAAACCTGCTCGGCTCCTATCGCGACCAGGGCAAACGCGAGCTGACCATCGCGATCGGCAGCGCCGATGGCCTCGATCCCTCGCTTTACGACCGTGCCGACGCGACGCTCTGCCTGGGCAAGATGACCTGGCCGCACCAGCTCGTGCGCACGTTGATCGCCGAACAGCTCTATCGCGCCGTTACCATCCTGTCTGGTCACCCCTATCACCGCGTCTGATGCCGTATCGGCCTGATGTGTCGGCAATCGCAATGTCACGCAGCCGTGTTTTGCTAGGCAGCCCGTTCTCCTTCAAACTTTCTGGCAAAGCGCACCAAATCAGCTTAGTCTCCGCGCGATTTGAGAAAGTGCCCCAACACGCATGACGAGAGCATCCACCAGGCGACACCGCATGATCCTGCCGGCTATCGCGGCCAGCGTCGGTGTGGCGGTGATTGTCATGTCGGCAAATCCGTTCATCGTCCGGGCGCAGGATGCCGCGCCCGAGCCGGCACAATCCGCACCGCAGCCGGCAGCCGAGCCGCCGCCCGATCCGGCAGCCGAACTTGCCGCCAAGCGTGACCAGACCCGTGCCGAACTCGAAACCCTGTCGAAGACGATCAACCTCTCCACCGACAAGGTGAGCGCGCTTCAGCAGAGCATCACCGATCTCGAAAAGAGCACGGAAAGCATCCGCCAGGCACTAATTGACTCCGCCGCCCGCCGCAAGACGCTCGAAAAGCAGATCCTCGAAAGCGAGAAGAAACTTGCCGATCTCGGCGTCAAGGAGGATGGCATCCACCGTTCCCTGCACGAGCGCCGCGGCCTGCTGGCCGAGGTGCTGGCAGCGCTCCAGCGTATGGGCCGCAACCCGCCGCCCGCTTTGCTCGTCACCCCCGATGACGCGCTCGCCTCCGTGCGCAGCGCCATTCTGCTCGGCGCAGTCGTGCCCGGCATCCGCAAGGAGACCGACAAGCTTGCCGCAGACCTCGCAAGCCTCGCCGCATTGCAGACCGCAAGTACTGCCGAGAAGACTTCGCTGACCGCGACGATGACTGATGGCATCGAGGAAGAGCGGCGCATGGACCTGCTGCTTGCCGAAAACGACAAGCTCAGCCGCAGCAACGCCGCCGAACTCGAGGCCGAACGGAAACGCTCCGAGGAGCTGGCGGGCAAGGCGACGAGCCTTGAAGGCCTGGTCGACTCGATGGAATCCGAGATCGCTTCGGTGCGGGACGCCGCCGCTGCGGCCCGTCAGGCCGAGGAGAACCGCAAGCTGCTGACGGACGAGCAGCGCGCCCAGGCCAAGGCGCTCGCCGACAGCGGCGTGCCCGATAAAAACCGCATTGCGCCCGCATATCCCTTCGGAGAATTGAAGGCGAAATTGGAGGTGCCCGTTACGGGCGATATCCTGCGCCAGTTCGGCGATGCCGACGGCACCGGGCACGAGGCCATGGGAATGACGGTCGCCACCAATCCAGAGACAGTGGTGACGGCGCCTGCGGATGGTCTGGTGGTTTTCGCCGGCGCATTCCGCAGTTACGGCCAGATGATCATCCTCGACGCGGGCGATGGATACCACCTGGTTCTCTCGGGAATGGATACGATCAATACCCGTCAGGGAAAATTCGTTTTCTCCGGCGAGCCGCTTGCCGTGATGGGCGCGAAAAGAGTGGCAAGCGCAACTGCATTGGCGCTGGAAACGAACCGGCCAACGCTTTACATTGAATTTCGAAAGGACGGTAAACCGGTCGATTCCCGGCCGTGGTGGACCGCCAAAGACACTGGAAAGGCACGCAATGATTCGTAGGGCTTCTCTTGTTCTGGTCGGCGCATTGATGGGTGCGACCGCAATGAGCGTCATTTACTCGGCGGGTGTGCCGGCGGAAGCGGCCGGATCCTCGACCTACAAGGAACTTTCGGTTTTCGGAGATGTCTTCGAGCGTGTGCGTGCGCAATATGTGACGCCGCCTGCGGAAGACAAGCTGATCGAGAACGCCATCAACGGCATGCTCTCCTCGCTCGATCCGCATTCGAGCTACATGAATGCGAAGGACGCCGAGGACATGCGCACCCAGACCAAGGGTGAGTTCGGCGGCCTCGGCATCGAAGTCACGATGGAAGATGAACTGGTCAAGGTCATCACTCCGATCGACGATACGCCTGCCGCCAAGGCCGGCGTTCTCGCCGGCGATTACATCTCCGAGATCGACGGCCAGTCCGTGCGCGGCCTGAAGCTGGAAGACGCAGTCGAGAAGATGCGCGGCGCCGTCAACACGCCGATCAAGCTGACGCTGATCCGCAAGGGTGCCGACAAGCCGATCGAGCTGACGATCGTTCGTGACGTCGTCGCCGTCCAGGCAGTCAAGTCGCGTGTCGAGGACGATGTCGGTTATCTCCGCATCATCTCCTTCACCGAGAAGACCTATCCCGACATGGAAAAGGCGATCAAGAAGATCAAGGACACCGTTCCGGCCGACAAGCTGAAGGGTTATGTCCTCGACCTGCGCCTCAATCCGGGCGGTCTGCTCGACCAGGCGATCAACGTCTCCGATGCCCTGCTGCAGCGTGGCGAAGTCGTTTCGACCCGCGGCCGCAATCCCGATGAAACCCGCCGCTTCAATGCCGGCCCGGGCGACCTGACGGATGGCAAGCCGGTGATCGTGCTGATCAACGGCGGTTCGGCTTCCGCATCGGAAATCGTCGCCGGCGCTCTTCAGGATCTGCGCCGTGCCACCGTTCTCGGCACGCGCTCCTTCGGCAAGGGCTCCGTCCAGACGATCATCCCGCTCGGCGAAAACGGCGCGCTGCGCCTGACCACGGCGCTCTACTATACGCCGTCGGGCCGCTCGATCCAGGGCACCGGCATTGCCCCCGACATCAAGGTCGAGGAGCCGCTGCCGCAGGAACTGCAGGGCAAGATGGTGACCGAAGGCGAATCCAGCCTGCGCGGCCACATCAAGGGCCAGAGCGAGACGGACGAAGGTTCGGGCTCCGTTGCCTACGTCCCGCCGGACCCGAAGGACGACGTTCAGCTAAACTACGCGCTCGACCTTCTGCGCGGCAAGAAGACCGATCCGGCCTTCCCGCCGAACCCGGACAAGGCCGTCGTCGCCAAGTAATCGATTACGTCAAGGCCGGGCACTCGCTCGGCCTTGACCCTTTCTGCTGTTTCCCGGTTTTGGAGCGGGCGAAAAATTGGGAACGGACCTGCATGCGCCTTTGGGCCGCAACCGCAAAACCGGCCGCCGGCGCCCAGGTGTCCTGCGCCTCGGTCGTATCGCCGCCAGTCTTTGCCTTTTTGCGATAGGCGGCTTTTCCCTCTATACGGCATTTCGCGGCGATGGGCTCGAACGCGCCAAACCGCCGGCGGACGAACAAGCCGCAACACCCCCTGCCAATACTCCTCAGCCGCCGACGGCCACCACGGGCCAAGCGGCGGACGGTATGCTCCGCGCCGACCCGCGCTCGGGCGCCAATGTCGAGCAGATGGTCACCGGCGACGGCTCGGTCGTCACCAAATACAGCCCTCGCCCGCGCGACGGCGGCGGGCCGGTGCTGGTCGACGCCATGCAGATCGGCCAGGATCCGCGCATGGCGGCCCAGCCCAATGAAGCACTGCTCGAAGAGACGCCTTTTGGCAGGCTGCCGATTATCGGCCCCGATGGCCGGCGGCCGATGGATCAATATGCGCGCCCCTCGTCCGGCGCGCGTGGCGTCCGCATCGCCATCGTCGTCAGCGGCCTCGGGCTCAGCCAGACCGGAACGCAGCGCGCCATCGCGGAATTGCCGGAAGAGATCACTTTCGCTTTTGCCGCAAGCGGCAACAGCCTGCAGCGCTGGATGCAGGAGGCCCGCCGCGGCGGTCACGAGATCCTTCTCCAGGTGCCGCTCGAACCCTTTGATTACCCGGCGAACGATCCAGGCCCCGAAACGCTACTGACCACGAAACCGGCCGCACGCAACATCGAGAACCTGCACAAGGCGATGGGCGAGATCACCAACTATACCGGCGTCATGAATTATCTCGGCGGCCGTTTCCTGTCTGATCCCGCCGCCATGGAACCTGTCATGCGCGACATCGGCAAGCGCGGATTGCTGTTTCTCGACGACGGCACATCGGCGCAGTCGAAGACGGCGGCGATCGCCAAGGGAACCGAACTGCCCTATGCCTTCGCCGACCTGCAGCTCGACGGCCAGCTCGATATCAACGCCGTCCTGAAGAAGCTCGACGAGCTCGAGCGCATCGCCCGCAAGAACGGCCAGGCGATTGGCGTCGCTTCGGCTTTCGATGAGAGCGTTGACGCCATCGCCAAATGGAGCGAGGAGGCCACGATGCGCGGCATCGAGATCGTCGGCGTTGCCGCCCTTTCCAACGACCCCAAGAATCCTTGAAAGTATCCTTGAGATGGGTCCTTGAGAGTATCCTTGAGAAGAATCCCAGAACGGAGAAGAAGATGAGCCAGGCGACCGTGAAAGCCGAGGATCTGCCCTACCGCCCCTGCGTCGGCGTGATGATCCTGAACCGCGATGGCCTCGTCTGGGCGGGGCAACGTATCTCCGACGGCAATTCCGAATATGACGGCTCGCCGCAGCTCTGGCAGATGCCGCAGGGGGGCATCGACAAGGGCGAGGATCCATTGGACGCCGCCTACCGCGAGCTTTACGAGGAGACCGGCATCAAGACGGTAACCCTGCTTGCAGAAGCGAGAGATTGGATCAACTACGATCTGCCGCCGGCACTGATCGGTATCGGGCTGAAGGGGAAATTCCGCGGCCAGACGCAGCGCTGGTTCGCCTTTCGCTTCGACGGCGACGACAGCGAGATCGCCATCAACCCGCCGCCTGGCGGCCATGAACCGGAATTCGATGCCTGGGAATGGAAGCCGATGCAGCAACTGCCAGGGCTGATCGTCCCCTTCAAGCGCGCCGTCTACGACCAGGTGGTGGCCGAGTTCCAGCACTTGGAAACACTTCAATCGGAAGACTGATCACGGCGGGATGATCGCTTCCGTTTGTGCTCGGCAACGATGCCTCCGAAGAATGCCGACCGCACCGATTCGCGTTCAACGGTGTCAGATCGGGCACACCGGCCGCCATAGGCGGCCGGCCTCTCGTTCGAATATTATTCGGCTTCGTTGGCGGAATCGGCATTGAGCTGGCCGTATTTGCTCTCGCCTATTTTCTCGAGCAGGTCGATCTGTGTTTCGAGGAAGTCGATATGACCTTCCTCGTCCGCCAGCAGCTCCTCGAAAAGTTTCATGGAAACATAGTCGCCGGCGTCATGACAGATATCGCGCGACTTCTTGTAGGCCGCGCGGGCGTCGTACTCGCCGGCAAGATCGGCTTCCAGAACTTCTTTGACGTTCTGGCCGATGCGCAGAGGTGCAAGGGTCTGCAGATTGGGATGGCCTTCGAGGAAGATGATGCGTGCAACAAGCCGGTCGGCATGGTGCATCTCTTCGATGGATTCGGCGCGCTCCTTCTTGGCGAGCTTGGTGTAACCCCAGTCCTCAAGAAGACGATAATGAACCCAGTATTGGTTGACCGCACCGAGTTCGAGGAACAACGCCTCGTTAAGCCGCTCGATGACCTTTTTGTCGCCTTTCAATGTCCGCTCTCCTGTTTTCCTCATGGAATTGTTTCAAGCGGGACATGAAATCAAATATTTCGGCCTCCGTCGAGTGGCGACGGGCGTGATATTCCTCGGTTGTCTGGATAATGAGGTCGACGACGTTGGGGAAACAGCCGCAGCAGCGGCCGCGTTTTTCCATGGCGTGGTAGACTTTCGCAGGCACGATAAGCTGCCAACAGTCTTCATCGAGAAGGTTGGTGATAACCTCCCGGATTTCTTTATCGGTTATGTAATTGCAGCTGCAGACAAGCACGTCTTCATTCCAAACATGACACTGACTATCGTGTTTTCTGCTAAAGAAGATGGTGGCTGTCAAGAAAAAATTCGAGCCCCGCATCATTGAATAGCGGTGTCCGGTGAGGCCTTCATGCATATCGTCCGGGATTATGCAGCGGTTTCAGGGTGATGACGCCATAAGGCAATTGAAGCGCGCCGCATGGTCTTGATCGATGCGATGCATTTTTAATGAAAGTTGCGTCCGCGCGGCATCACCTGAGCGGTTTCCGCCGCGCCCGCATGGCGGCCCGAGGCAACCACCCGTTTTTCCAGCTCGGCCCTCTCCTGCGCATTTACAAGCTTTTTCTGCCGCTGATCGGCACCCGGCCTCAGCACCTCGTCTGCCCGCTCGCAGACGCCGAAACGCCGGGCCTCGCGTTGCAGGATACCGAGCGCCGGCGTCATGTCCTCGATATGCTCGACGACGGTATGGATCACCCCGCTCTGGCTTTGCAGCCTGCCGCGGATTTTCACCAGCCGGGCGCCCATCACGACCGAGCGGTATTTGTCGAACATTTTCGACCAGACAATCACATTGGCCACGCCGGTCTCGTCTTCCAGCGTCATGAAGATCACACCTTTGGCCGAACCCGGCCGTTGGCGCACCAGCACGAGGCCCGCGATCGTCACCCTCTTTCCGTTCGCGACCTTCAACAGATCGACATTGCGTGTCACACCGGCCTTGCGCAATTCCTCGCGCAGGAAGGACAGGGGGTGCGCCTTCAGCGACAAAGAGAGATAACGATAATCCTCGATGACCTGCTCTCCGGGCAGCATTTCCGGCAGCTTTGCCGCAGGCTCGATCTGGAGGTCGACATGACGGACCTGCTCGAAAAGCGGCAGCTCCTCGGCAGCACTCTTCACATCCAGCGCCCGCACCGCCCAGAGCGCGTCGCGTCGCGATAGTTTGAGGGATTGGAATGCATCCGCATCCGCCAATCGCTCGATGACGGATTTCTGCAGACCCGACCGTAGCCAGAGATCGCGGACCGAGCTGTAGCCTTCGCCTCGATTGCTGACGAGCCGTTCCATATCGTCTGTCGAAAGGCCCTTGATCTGCCGGAAACCCAGCCGCACCGCATGCCGGGTCTTGATGATCTCGCGCATCTTGTCATGCCGGAAATCGATGGCATTCCGATCGAAGGTAGCTTCTTCCAGACCGCAATCCCAGTTCGATTCATTGATATCGACCGGCAGGATCTTGACCCCGTGCTCGCGTGCATCCCGCACCAGTTGCGCCGGTGCATAAAACCCCATCGGCTGGGAATTCAGCATCGCCGCACAGAAAACGTCGGGATAATAGGCCTTGAGCCATGAGGAAGCATAGACGAGCAGCGCGAAGGAGGCGGCATGGCTTTCAGGGAAACCGTATTCGCCGAAGCCTTTGATCTGGTTGAAACACTGCTGCGCGAATTCCTGGGCATAGCCCTTTGAGACCATTCCGTCGATGAACTGCTTTTCGAAGTTACCAATCGTACCCGTTCTCTTGAATGTTGCCATCGCTCTGCGAAGCTTGTCGGCTTCCGCCGGCCTGAATCCTGCTGCGGTAATGGCGATCTGCATGGCCTGTTCCTGGAACAAGGGCACGCCGAGGGTTCTTTCCAGAACAGTTTCCAGCTCCTTGCTCGGATATTCGATCGGAATGTTCTTGGCCCGCTGCTCCCGGCGCTTCAGATAGGGATGCACCATGTCGCCCTGGATCGGACCCGGCCGCACGATCGCCACCTCGATGACGAGGTCGTAGAATCGCGTCGGCCGGAGACGCGGCAGCATGCTCATCTGCGCCCGGCTTTCGATCTGGAAGACCCCGAGCGTATCGGCCCTGCCCATCATCTCGTAAACTGGCTCGCCTTCGTTCCCATGTTCCTTATTGCCAAGGTCTGCGAGCGTCTTCTTCACATCGTAATGCAATTCAAGCAGCGAAAAAGCCTTTCGCAGGCAGGTCAGCATGCCGAGTGCCAGCACATCCACCTTGAGGATCTTGACGTTGTCGAGGTCGTCCTTGTCCCACTCGATCATGTAGCGATCCGGCATCGCCGTCTTCATGATCGGCACCACCTCGTCGAGCCGGTCCCGCGTGATGACGAAGCCGCCGACATGCTGGGTGAGGTGGCGCGGGAAGCCGAGAAGCTCGGAGGCATATTTCAGCACGTTCCGCGTCACCGGATCCTTGACGTCGAGGCCGGCCGCCTTGGCATCGCGTTCGGAAAGATTGTCCTCCGACCACCCCCAGACGAGACTGCTGATCGCCGACTGGACATCCTCCGACAACCCGAAGGCCTTGGCGACCTCTCGGCCGGCCGAACGGGTGCGGTAGGTGGTCACCCCCGCCGTCAGTCCCGCATGTTCTCTTTTGTAGTTTTTGTAAATAAACTGGATGACCTCTTCACGCCGGTCATGCTCGAAATCGACATCGATATCCGGCGGTTCGTCGCGATCCATCGAAATGAAGCGGTCGAAGAGCAGTGTGCTCTTTTCGGGATCGACTTCCGTTATCTCGAGACAATAGCAGATGACCGAATTTGCCGCCGATCCGCGCCCCTGGCACAAGACCTTGAGTTCATAGCGGGCGTGCTGGATGATCCTGTGCACCGTCAGGAAATAGGAGGCATATTTCTTATCCCCAATGAGTTTTAGTTCATAATCGATCTGTTGCGCCACCTTGGGCGGGATACCCTCGGGATAGCGTCTTACCGCTCCCGCTCTCGTCAGCCTTTCGAGAGTCTCCTGCGGCGTTTCGCCGGGATCGTTTTCTGGCGGATAATTGTGCTCCAGTTCCTTCAGCGAAAAGGTCAAACTGTCGAAAAATACCTGCGTATTCTCGACCGCATTAGGATAGTCCCGGAAGATCCGGGCCATTTCACGTGAATCCTTGAGGTAGCGTTCGGCATTCGGCGCCAGCAGGAAACCGGCTTGCGCTATCTGTACATGCTCCCGGATCGCGATCACGACATCCGAAAGCGGCCGGCGTTCGGGGTGATGGTAAAGCGGTTGGTTGGTGGCAATCAGCGGCACACGATTTCGAGCAGCAAGCATGGCAAGCACCGCAAAGACCTGCCTGTCGCGGCCGTCATAGGCTGGCGCCAGCGCCATAAAAAAAGCCTTGCGGAAGCGTCTGCGAAACCGTTCCAGGTAATCTTCCAGCGTCGACTGAGCCGCCTGATGATCGACAAGGGTGCGATCGGGAACGAGGGCAAGCATCATTTCGTCCCCCCATTCCATGAATTCCGCTTCCGTCAGAATGCAGCTTCCCTTGACCGCTTCCTCCTTCAGATTGCCGGCGCTGAGAAGGCGGCAGAGGTTTGCCCAGCCTCGCCGGTTTTGCGGATAGGCAAGGATATCAGGCGTTCCGTCGCAAAAGACGAGACGGGCGCCTGGTTGAACCCGGATAGGATCGAGGATGACCTCCATTTTTCCTTCCTTCTTCGCTTCGGCCAGAATCTCATCCCTGTTCTTGTATCTCTCCTCAAGCTGCTCCGCCTGCGCATGCGCCCGCACCACGCCAGCAACCGAATTCCGGTCCGCTATGCCGAGGCCACCAAGCTTCAGATAAGCGGCCTGTACGACCATCTCTTCCGGGCCAGAGGCACCTTCAAGAAACGAGAAATTCGTCCTTGTGCCGATCTCGAAGAATGCGCGCGTGGCTGTCATGCGAACACGCCATGCATGAACCAGCGAGGCTCAAGCTCCTGACCATAAAAGCCCCGCCGATAGATCCAGAAGCGATGTCCGGTCTCATCCTCGATGCGGAAATAGTCACGCGCCTCGGCGTCATCCCCATCGATCCACCACTCCATGGCAATCCGTTCCGGCCCTTCGCTTCTTGCCACCTGATGCTGCATCCGCCGCCAGCGGAAGATCTGCGGCGGACCATCGGGCACTTCGGCAAGTATGGTCTCGACGGGCTCCGGCGTTGCAAAGAGCCGCAGCGGGCGCTCTTCGCGGAAAGGAAGCTGGATGTCCTGCGCGGCCTTCCGCCTGGGAAGGCTCTCCATCACAGGAACCGTGATGACGGCGCGTTCCGGCACATGGCTCTCGCGGAGCTGGAAGCTTTGCAGGCAATCCGCACCAAGCCGGGCCGAGACTCGGTCGACGAAGGCCGAAAGCGAGATCTCTCCCTGGCGGTCGCCCTCGAAATCACCCTGCGTCTCATTGAAGGGATCGTGCCGCAACACATTCAACCGCAGGATCTCGAAACCATAGCCGGCATCGAGATCGTCATAGACCGCCTGCAATCGCTCGGAAAAAAGCCCGGCGATGAACTTTGGTTCGCGAAGCGGCTGTGAAGCGCCGACGGAGATACGAAAGACCCTGCCGTCGACGCGGAACAGAACCAGTTCGAACACCCGCCCACCAGCCCCCCGCGCCTCCAGCGACGGCTGCAGCGATAAGGCGACCTGCCTGGTGACGGCAAGGATCTGCTCTTCCGTCCCGATGGGCTCGATCAGCCGGCTTTCGGCCGAGAGGCTGGCAACAGGACGTCGGGGCGAGACCGGCTCCTCTTCACGTCCCAGCGCCTGATCGAGACGCAGAAGCAGCTCCGGGCCGAACCGGCGGGTCAGCGGCGCCCGCGGCGCATCGATGACGTCGCCGACATATTTCAGACCGAGTTTCTTCAGGGCATCGACGGTTTGTCCTTCCAGTCGCAAGGCTGCAACCGGCAAGGACATCAGCACATGTTCCGTCTCTTCGTCCTCGATCACCCCGCCTTGCCCGAAGCGGGACGCGGCCCAGGAAAGGCCGGGTGACGATGAGATCGCGCCGCGGGCATCGAACCCCATATGAAAAAGCCGCGACAGCACATCCCTAAGAAGCGCCTTTTCACCGCCGAAAAGATGGGCGCAGCCGCTAATATCGAGAAACAGGCCGTCCTTGCCGTCGAACGCCACCAGCGGCGTATAACGGTCGCACCAGTCGGCAATTGCCTCCAGCAACCGGCGGTCGGCCGCCGGATCCTCTTCCGCGACCTCGAGCATCGGATACATGGCGCGCGCTTCGGCAACGCCCAGCTCCTTCTTCAACCCCAGCCTCTCGGCCAACTCGTCCAGTGCCGTCAGCCGCATGGCATTGTTGAGCTTGCCGGAACAGACGATAGGCGGCGTCTCAGGACGCCCTTTCGAACGCCAGGAGAGCCCCCATCGCCTGCGGGCGATACGGTCCGTTGGCAGATGCGGGAAGCTGAGCGCCAGAATGCGCTGACTGTTCGCCTGGAGGACGAACGAGGTTTGGTTCGGCGACAGGGAAAAATTCGCGTTCATGGGGATTCCACTCCAGAAGAAAGGACAGCGGGGCCGGATTGCGGCTCTTCTCCAGCGTCAGACGGAAAATTGGATTGCCGATGCTGCCGGAAAGTTTCGATCCATCCGGCAACGGCCGCAGAGCGGACGGGGCCGGTTCGACATGCAGACGCAAGGCCGCACTGCTTGCCTCCTCCGCCCCGGCCTGACGGACAAGAAAGAGCGGACGGCGGGCAGCATGCGCCCTGAGGCTAAGCCTGCGGCTTTCGGTCAGGCCGAAATGGGCAGGATTGCCCCGTACTTCGAAGATGACGGCCGAGAAGGCAGCGCTTTCCACCGCGGCCTCCGCCAGCCAGAGCGCCTCGTCCAGCTTGCGTGGCGCCGCATGGAGAAACCGCTCCGGGTTTAGGCCGAAATCCCGAAGCCCGGGGGCATAGGGACGACCGGCCTCCAGCGTGCCGACGGCATCGCCGATCCAGAGCAACGGCAGAAGGCGGCCGGCATCCGCTTCCTGTTTTTGCAGCCGCGCGGCAACAGCCATCGCCAGCCCGCTTGCAGCACCGGCATCGCGAGACAGAGCGGAACGGAATTCGGTGATCGCATCGAGCGGCAAGCCGCCTTCCAGCGCCCCGTCGAGAAACTCCACCCCAAACGGCAGGGGCGGCAGCGTGCGCTCCTGGCGGGCCTTACGTCCTTCCGCCAGGGCTTCCCGTTCCGCTGCGGCAAGCGCCGGCGCGGGCCTTCCCTCCAGTCTGGCAATGGTTTCGCGGAGCGCAAAAAGCCGCTCGCGCGCCAGGGCGTGCTGCGCCATGGCGTTCTCCGATCCGTCTTGTTCCTGTTATGTTCTTATAGATTCCAGAGAGCTAATGAAGAGTCAACGGCCATTTTCTATGAAAATATTCCTGCCTTTGATTCCGCACTCGAAAATCGGCGATAAAGGTTCTATATGGGCCCGCAAAGGAAGGAATATTCATGGCCCGCATAGACCAGAGCGATGATTGGCGGGACCGCCATGCGCCGACGATCAGCGCCTTCGAGTCGCTGGCGATGGAGGCCTACAGCCATCTCCCGGATGAATTCCGCCAGCTGACGACCAACCTCACGATCGAGATCGAAGATTTCCCCGATGACGACGTTTTCGAGGACATGGCGCTGGAAACCCCTTTCGATCTGCTCGGCCTTTTCGAGGGCAGGGGCATTTCCGAACGTTTCACGGTGGAAACCGGCGAGATGCCGAACCGCATCCGCCTCTACCGCCGTCCCATTCTCGACTACTGGGCTGAAAACGACGAAACGCTCGGCGACATCATCACCCACGTCCTGATCCACGAGATCGGCCACCATTTCGGGCTGAGCGACGATGACATGGAGCGGATTGAGGCAAGCGCCGAGGAAGCCGCCGAACGATAGAGCGCCGCGCGTCCAAGGACGCGCTAAGGACGCTCTATCACTTTCAATCACGCATAACCCCGAAAATCGATTACGATTTTCGGGGTTATGCGCTAAAACCTCACTGCTCGGAGAGCTTCATCTCAGGATCGTAGTCCTTGCCTTCGACATGTTTGACGACGGCCTGGCCGCACTGCATCGCGCCGGTTGCGGCATTGAAGGCATAGGTCGGTGAGCCCTCCAGCGACCAGCCCTTGTTGAGGGCGGCGGTGACCTTATGGCAGAAGGAAGCATCGTCGGGACCGGTCAGGAAGCGGTAGAGTTTCATCACATCGTCTTTCGTGCTGCAGCCTGGCGGGCTGCGATCAGGCGGGCTTTATGGACCAGACTTTCCGCCTGGACAAGATGCAGCCGCTCGACCATCCGCCCGCCTGCATTGATGACGTTCAGCCCATCGGAGGCGGGGTCGGCAAAGGCTGATATGATCGCCTCCGCTTCCGCAATCGCTGCCGGATCCGGACCGAAATGGCGGTTGGCGGGCTCGATCTGCGCCGGATGGATCAGCATCTTGCCGGCAAAGCCCATGGCCCGGCCCTGCAGACATTCGGCATCGAAACCCTGTTCGTCCCTGAAATCGTTGAAGACGCTGTCGATCGCATCGAGCCCATAGGCACTGACCGCAAGGACGACCTGCATCAGCCAGGGCGCGAGATAGCTCCGCCCCGGCTGCGGCAGCACGCCGGTTTCCTTGCGCAGGTCGTTGAGCCCGACGACGAGACAATCGAGCCGTGAGCCCGCCGTGCGCCCGGCTTCGGCGATGCCAGCCGCATTCAGGATGCCGCGTGGTGTCTCGATCATCGCCCAGATGCGCAGATCTTCCGGTGCATCGGCCTCGGAGAGAAGGTCACTGAGCGCCATGACATCCTGCGGTTCGTCGACCTTCGGCAGCAGCACGGCATCGGGACCAAGCGCCGTCACCAGCTCCATGTCCGCCAAGCCGAAATCGGTGGACAGACTGTTAATGCGGATGATCCGCTCCTTGCCTTGGAGCGGCCGAGCCGAAAAGAAATTCCTCAGGGTTTCCCGTGCTTCCACCTTCTTTTCCGGCGCCACGGAATCCTCGAGATCGAAGATCACCGCATCGCAATCGACAGCATGGGTTTTTTCGAGGGCGCGGGGGTTGATGGCAGGCACGCTCAACACCGAACGGCGCAGGCGGGCGGAGCGGGTCGTGGGGTTTCGGCTCATGGCGAATTAGTGCCAAGCTTTGAAAGCCGAAGCAAGCAGCCCACCCCAGAACATCGAGCAGAACAACAAAAAGCCATGCTTGCCTTGCAGAGAGGAAAGAGAAGGACCACATTCCTTTCCGAAGAAAGGTCTCTAACCATGCAGAACATTCGCTCCATCTTCCTCATGCTTGCCGGCGCCACCGTTTTCGTGGCCATGCTGCTTTTCACCTTCTCGGTGACGCTCGCCGTCGGCGGCATCCTGACCGTGCTCATGGTCGGACGTGCGCTTTCGATGAAGATGAAGCCCGCTCCGGTCCGCGCCAAGGCAAATAACGGCCAGCGCGAGATGCGCGTGTGGAACGACGGCCGCGGCACGATCATCGATCTCTGATCACCTTTTCGCTGAAAATTTTGGTTCCCCGAAAAATTTCGGCCGACACTGTCGGATCACGCTTCCATGTTACGTCTTTGAAGCAGCCAGGCATTCAGCCGGCGCTTGAAAAACGAATGGAGGACAAGCATGGATGCGACGACAGAGAGCAACCCGACCAAGATGCCACCGGTCAAGAACGGCCTGCTGCCCTATCTGACGGTCGACGGCGCGGTGAAAGCTGCGGAATTTTACAAGAAGGCTTTCGGCGCCGAAGAGGCATATCTCGTGCCCGTCGACGAGAGCGGCAGAACGATGCATGTGCATCTCTACATCAACGGCAGCTCCCTGATGCTGTCGGATGCCTATCCTGACTACGGCCATCCCTTCAAAGGCCATGAAGGCTTCGCCATTCAGCTGATCATCGACGATATCGATTTCTGGTGGGATCGCGCGATTGCTGCCGGCGCCGAAGTCGTCATGCCGGTCGAACTGATGTTCTGGGGCGACCGCTATGGCCAGCTTCGTGATCCGTTCGGCGTCCTCTGGGGGTTGAACGCACCGTCCAAATAAGGGACAGCCGCAATTGGCGGACCGCGCGAAACGTCGCGTGGCCGCCGGCTGTTAAAGATTCTCCTTCATTTCGGCGAAAAACTGGACTAGATGCAAATTCAGGAAGTAGATTTGCTGAAATGGAGCATGGGTCATGGATAAATTCGTGAAGCTCACGGGCGTTGCAGCGCCTCTGCCGGTTGTCAACGTCGACACCGACATGATCATTCCGAAGGATTATCTGAAGACGATCAAGCGCACCGGCCTCGGCACCGGCCTCTTCGCGGAGGCTCGTTATAACGAAGACGGCTCAGAAAACCCGGATTTCGTGCTGAACAAGCCGGCCTATCGCGATGCCAAGATCCTGGTTGCCGGCGACAATTTCGGTTGCGGCTCCTCGCGCGAGCACGCGCCCTGGGCGCTTCTGGATTTCGGCATCCGCTGCGTTATCTCGACCAGCTTCGCCGATATTTTCTATAACAACTGTTTCAAGAACGGCATCCTGCCGATCAAAGTCAGCCAGGAAGACCTCGACAAGCTGATGGACGACGCCTCGCGCGGTTCCAACGCCGTCCTGACCGTCGACCTCGAAAATCTCGAGATCACCGGCCCCGATGGTGGCTTGATCAAGTTCGATCTCGACGAGTTCAAGCGTCACTGCCTGCTGAACGGCCTCGATGATATCGGCCTGACGCTGGAAAAGGGCAAGGCGATCGACAGCTTCGAAAAGAAGAATGCCGCTTCGCACCCCTGGGCAGCCTGAGCCCTATCCAATCGGTTACCGATCAAGCCGGGCTTTGCCCGGCTTTCTCTTTTGCGGCACATCAAAGAAATTTCTCTTTCCAGGCCCTGAGTTTTTCGAGCGACACGCCGATGCCGCCGCAGACTTCGATAAGCGGATTGTCGAAGCGCTGAAGCAGCCCGGCATGCACATCGGCAACCGCAAGGGCCGCACCGCAAGCCGGCTCGACCAGAATGCGCTGCGCATCGGCAAATTTCAGGCAGGCGGCAACGGCATCGGCGTCGCTGACGAGAACACTTTCGATCGGATGCTGCTGCGGCAGGTCGAAGACATGCTGCGCCACCTGCCGCGCCCCGAGCGAATTGGCAATCGAGGTAATGGCGGGAAGGGTGATACGCTCATTCGCCTTGAGGCTGGCATGGAGCGAAGCCGCCCCTTCCGTTTCGACGGCGATAACAGGCACATCGGAAAGCCCGTTGCGCTTCAACCCCTCGACGATGCCGGCAAGCAACCCGCCGCCGCCGACGCTGGTGACCACGCAATCGAATTTTGCCCCTTTCGCCACCACCTCATCGATCAGCGTGGCATGGCCATCCCACAGAAGCGGATGGTCGAAGGGGTGCACATAGGTTGCCTTGCGGCTCCGGGCGAGTTCGACCGCATGGGCATTGGCCTCATCGAAAGCCGAACCATGAACGAGGACATTCGCGCCCGTTGCGGCAATGGTCTGCCGTACATCGGCCGCCGTCGTCTCCGGCACGACGATTGTGACCGGCACACCGAGCGCCCGGCCGGCATAAGCGGCCGCAATGCCGGCATTGCCGCCGGAAGCGCAGAAGATTTCGCGCGCCCCATTTTCCACCTCGTGCTGGCAAAGCCGGCCGACGCCGCGCAGCTTGAAACTGCCGGAAGGCTGCAGCGCATCAAGCTTCAGCCAGAGCGGTTTGCCGCTGGCGCTGTAGCCAGGTGCCGTCTGGAGCAAGGGCGTGTCGAGGTGGAGAGGCGCGAAAGGCATGGGAACCATCCAGGATAAAGATAGGGTCACCGTTCTAATCCGTTTGCGGACGCAGGAGCAACTATCGCGGCTCGGAGCGAAGCGTACCGATTCACCGCTTCTGTCGCTTGAAATGCCCTTTTCCGAGGTCTAAGAAACCGCAACTTGTTTTTCCCAGGAGGGTTTCATGACAGCGCGCAATCTTTTCCTGTTGCCGGGCGACGGCATCGGTCCCGAGGCCATGGGCGAGGTCCGCAAGATCATCGCCTATATGAACGAGGCGATGAATGCCGGTTTCGTCACCGACGAAGGCCTTGTCGGCGGCTGCGCCTATGATGCGCATGGCGCTGCCATCTCGGAAGCCGACATGCAGAAGGCGCTTGCCGCCGATGCCGTTCTGTTCGGCGCCGTCGGCGGCCCGAAATGGGATAGCGTGCCTTACGAAGTGCGCCCGGAAGCCGGCCTGCTGCGCCTGCGCAAGGATCTGCAGCTCTTCGCAAACCTGCGCCCCGCCATTTGCTATCCGGCCCTTGCTGCGGCCTCGTCGCTGAAGCCGGAGCTGGTCGAAGGCCTCGATATCTTGATCATCCGCGAGCTGACGGGCGGCGTCTATTTCGGCGAGCCGAAGGAAATCATCGACCTCGGCAACGGCCAGAAGCGCGGCATCGACACGCAGGTTTACGATACCTACGAGATCGAGCGCATCGCCGGCGTCGCCTTCGAAATGGCCCGCACGCGGCAGAATCGCGTCTGCTCCATGGAAAAGCGCAACGTCATGAAGTCGGGCGTGCTCTGGAACCAGGTGGTAACCGAGACACATAAGGCAAAATATTCCGACGTCCAGCTCGAACACATGCTGGCCGATGCCGGCGGCATGCAGCTGGTGCGCCAGCCCAAGCAGTTCGACGTCATCGTCACCGACAACCTCTTCGGTGATATGCTCTCCGACGTTGCCGCCATGCTGACCGGTTCGCTCGGCATGCTGCCGTCGGCCTCGCTCGGCGCGCCTGATGGCAAGACCGGCAAGCGCAAGGCGCTCTACGAGCCTGTGCACGGCTCGGCCCCTGATATCGCCGGCAAGGGCATCGCCAATCCGATCGCCATGATCGCCTCCTTCGCCATGTGCCTGCGTTACTCCTTCAATCTGGTGAAGGAAGCCGACGATCTGGAAAAGGCGATCGCCAACGTGCTCGACAAGGGCATTCGCACCGGCGACATCATGGCCGATGGCGCAAGGCAGGTCGGCACCGTCGAGATGGGCGATGCGATCCTCGCCGAGTTCAAGACGCTTTCCGCCTGATATTTCACGTGAAACAGTATCCAGCCCTTCGCATCGCGCATGCGGAGGGCTTTTTTCATTGAGGGCGGTGAAGCGCGTCCCGCTTGGTGGAATTATCCGAAACGGACTATTCTCAGCCACAATCTCGTGTATTTTTGCGCCGGATTTTAACGGGCGCATAATCCCGAAATCGGAAGCGATTTTCGACAAAGGATCATGCGTCAATTCAAAGTAATAGAGCGTCCTTAGCGTGTCCTGTTCGACGCGCGGCGCTCTGGGAAAAATTCGAACGGACGACGAAATGCGGGCATTTTGGGCTTCCCTGGACAGGCGCTGGCGCCGGAGCGCCGTCGGCATGCCGCCTTTGCGCTGGCAGGCCTGCCTCTTCGTCACGCTCAATGCCGTGATCCTTTCGATGCTGCTCTTCGACGCGCCGATCGGCGCCAGCGAAGCTCCCGCGCCGGTGAAACACCTCGGCGAGATGCTGACCGGTTTCGGTGATTCCGCCTGGCTGATCTACACCAGCATCCTGCTGTTCTTTCAGGGCAGGGCAGGCTACAAGCTTGTGAAGACGGCGCGTTCCAAGGCGCAGGCGCTGTATGTCAGCTGGATCGGTGCTTATCTCTTCTTCACGGTCGTCTTCTCAGGACTTCTCGCCAATCTGCTGAAACGTGCGATCGGCAGGGCGCGTCCCGATCATTTCCACGACTACGGCATGTTTTCCTTCACGCCCTTTTCGGGCCATTCCGCTTTCGAAAGTTTCCCGTCCGGCCACTCCACCACGGTCGGTGCCTTCTTCGCCGCCTTCGCCCTGCTATTTCCACGCTACCGCGTTGCCTTCATCGCCTGCGCCATCTGGCTCGGCATGACGCGTGTCATGGTCGGCGCCCATTATCCGAGCGATGTCATCGCCGGCCTCGCCTTCGGCGCCTGGTTCTCACTGCTGACGGCGATCGTCTTTGCCCGCTGCGGCCTGCTCTTCAAGCTGGCGCCGGATGGTTGGCCGCTCGCCAAGCGCCTGTTCCCTGATATGGAAAAGCCCGGCGCCTTGTGAGCGCCGGGCCTTTTTTCTCAAGCGAGGATTGGCCTCAACCCACCGCTCAATCCATGGCGTGGATATCCCTGTTCTTCGTTTCCGGCAGGAAGATCAGGCCGATCACCAGCGTGATCGTCGCAAAGACGATCGGATACCAGAGACCGTAGTAGATATCGCCCGCGGCAGCGCTCATCGCGAAGGCTGTCGCCGGCAGCAGGCCGCCGAACCAGCCGTTGCCGATGTGATAGGGCAGCGACATGCCGGTGTAGCGGATGCGGGTCGGGAAAAGCTCGACCAGCAGAGCGGCGATCGGGCCGTAGACCATCGTCACATAGAGGACGAGGACGAACAGCACGGCGATCGTGCCGATCCAGTTGACGCGGGCGGGATCGGCGGTCATGGCGAAAGTGCCGCCATTGGCGATGTTGTAGACCGCCATGTCGGTGACGCCATTGGTCTCATCCGCCGTCAGCAGCTTGCCTTCGACCAACTTGGCGGCCGGCATGGTTTCCTTCTCGCCGGCGCGCACGGTATCGGCGTTGAGCGCCAGTTCAGGATTGGCCGCGATGAAGGCATCGAGCTTGGCATCCGGCACCTTGACGGCGCCGCGCTTCAGCGGGTAGCCGGCACCTTGGAGCGCGATGTTGACGCCCTTTTCGAAGGCCGCAGTCATGCCCTTGGCCTTGTCGCCGGCGGCAGCGACGTCGAAGCTCGGGATCGTCGCGTTGCCGACCTTCACCGTCGCCGGCTGTCCGGCGGTACCGGGCACGACGTCATAGGGCACCGAGTTCTTGGTCAGGAACGCCGTCGCCACGTCGCAAGAGCTGGTGAACTTCGCCGTGCCGGTCGGGTTGAACTGGAACCTGCAGTCCGCCGGATCAGCTGTCACCGTTGCCCGAATCGAAGCCTGCGCTTCGGCTAGCGCCGGGTTTGCCGTCCAGGTCATCGCCTTGAACAGCGGATGATAGGTCACCGCCGCAATGAGAAGGCCTGCCATGATGATCGGCTTGCGGCCGATCTTGTCGGAGAGGCCGCCGAAGATGACGAAGAACGGCGTGCCGAGGAGAAGTGCGATGGCGACCATGACATTGGCCGAGAACAGGTCCACCTTCAGCACGTTCTGCAGGAAGAACAGTGCATAGAACTGGCCGCCATACCAGACGACCGCCTGGCCCATGGTAGCGCCGAGCAGCGCGATGATCGCAATCTTGGCATTTTTCCATGTCCCGAAGGCTTCGGTCAACGGCGCCTTGGAGCCCTTGCCTTCCGCCTTCATGCGCTGGAACGCCGGCGATTCGTTCATCTTCAGGCGGATCCAGACGGAAATGCCGAGCAGGACGAACGAGAGCAGGAACGGAATGCGCCAGCCCCAGGCGGCGAACTCAGCCGCACCCATCAGATATTGAACAAAGACAATAACGATCAACGACAGGAACAGGCCGAGCGTCGCCGTCGTCTGGATCCACGAGGTGAAGTAGCCGCGGCGCCCGTTCGGCGCATGTTCGGCGACATAGGTTGCCGCACCGCCATATTCACCGCCCAGCGCCAGACCCTGGAGCAGGCGAAGCGCGATCAGGATGATCGGGGCTGCGATACCGATGGTGGCGGCACCCGGCAGAATGCCGACGAGGAAGGTCGACAGACCCATGATCATGATCGTCACCAGGAAGGTGTATTTACGGCCGACGAGATCGCCGAGACGGCCGAACACCAGCGCGCCGAAGGGGCGGACCAGGAAGCCGGCGGCAAAGGCGAGCAGCGTGAAGATGTTACGCGTTGCCTCGGGATATTGGGTGAAATAGGTCGCACCGATATAGGTGGCGAGCGAACCATACAGATAGAAATCGTACCATTCAAAAACGGTGCCGAGCGAAGAGGCGAAGATGACCTTCTTCTCCTCGCCGGTCATCGGACCGGCCTTCGCGCCGTCGATGCTTGCGACATTTGCCATTGTCTGTCCTCCACAGAGTGATGATCAACGCGCGCGACCTGCTTCTCCTCAAAGCATACCCCTGGCCGCGACTCGCCTGACGGGAGTGTGCCAGAAACGACAGATCAAAAAGAGAGAGGCTTTCGGATTATGACTTTAGTCTAATGAGACCACGTTCCGTCGTCCCCATCGGGCCGCTGCGTGGCCTCCGACCGGCAATGCTATTTTGGAGGCGGAAGGTTCTGCTGCTTTACGAAGCAGACCTGCTAAGCCCTCAGCGCCTGCACCGGAGATTGCGGCGGCAGGCGGAAACAGCCTGCTCACGCAAAAACCTTGACTCCTGTGGAAAACCTTCTAAGAGCAACAGCGGAAAAGGAATCTCCATGGTTCGCGACGAACACGCCATTGCTGATCGCAGTGACCGGGCACGAGTTGCCGGGGTGGACATTGCCGTTCCGGTTTCTTCCAAAACCAAGGCCAAAACAACGACGAAAACCGTCTGACGTCTCTGGCCTGCCGCTCTCTCCCCGGCTCGGCTGGGGACAGGAAGACGCGATTAATCGCGCCTTTCCCCTCACCGGACAAGAGGAGAGAAGAGAAAGAGAGCTTGAGAAATGGGTTTCAAAGTAGCAGTTGCGGGAGCGACCGGAAATGTCGGCCGGGAGATGCTCAATATCCTCTCCGAGCGAGGCTTCCCCGCCGATGAGGTCGTGGCACTCGCCTCCTCGCGTTCGCAGGGCACCGAGGTTTCCTACGGTGACCGGACGCTGAAGGTCTCCAATCTGGAGAATTACGATTTCTCCGATACAGACATATGCCTGATGTCGGCCGGCGGCGAGGTTTCCAAGAAGTTCTCGCCGAAGATCGGCCAGCAGGGCTGCATCGTCATCGACAATTCCTCGGCCTGGCGCTACGACGCCGACGTGCCGCTGATCGTGCCGGAAGTGAACCCGGATGCCATCAGCCAGTTCACCAAGCGCAACATCATCGCCAATCCGAATTGCTCGACCGCCCAGCTGGTGGTGGCGTTGAAGCCGCTACACGACTTTGCCAAGATCAAGCGCGTCGTCATCTCGACCTACCAGTCGGTCTCCGGCGCCGGCAAGGACGGCATGGACGAGCTCTTCAACCAGACGCGCGCCGTCTTCGTCGCCGATCCGATCGAGAACAAGAAGTTCACCAAGCGTATTGCCTTCAATGTCATCCCGCATATCGACGTCTTCATGGAGGACGGCTACACCAAGGAAGAGTGGAAGGTGCTGGCCGAGACGAAGAAGATGCTCGACCCGAAGATCAAGGTGACCTGCACCGCGGTGCGCGTGCCGGTTTTCATCGGTCATTCGGAATCGGTCAACATCGAATTCGAAAACGAGATCACCGCCGACCAGGCCCGCGACATCCTGCGCGATGCACCGGGCTGCCTCGTCATCGACAAGCGCGAGGATGGCGGCTACATCACGCCATATGAATCCGCCGGCGAGGATGCGACCTACATCTCGCGCATCCGCGAGGATGCGACGGTCGAAAACGGCCTCAACATCTGGGTGGTCTCCGACAATCTGCGCAAGGGCGCTGCGCTGAACGCCATCCAGATCGCCGAGTTGCTCGTCAATCGTGGTCTCGTCAAGCCCCGCAAGCAGGCCGCCTGATACCATTTGTAAACCATAATATGCTAAAGCCCTGCTGATGATGAAGGCAGGGCTTTTTGCCGAATTGTGGACGCTTCTGTCCATAAGCGCTTGCTGAAAAAGGTGATCGTGACAAGATCGCCTTCGGCTGGCATTCTGCCCGGCATCAAGCCAAAGCATGCCGTCCAAAACCGTGCAGCGGTTCGGGACAGCGACATGAACAGAACGAAGACTTTGAGCGCGTCGCATAGCCCCGATCGGCTGCGGCGCGCTTCAGTAGATCGGAAGCGGGGTTTCTCATGCGCATGACAAAATTCTTTCTGGCGGCGTTTACGGCGGCGGGCGTCCTCCACGCGCTGCCGGCAGCGGCACAGGGCGCTCAATGCGGCAATAATAGCAGCGGTTTCGGTGCATGGGTCGCCGACTTCAAGCAGGAAGCGGCGGCAAACGGCGTCAGCCGCTCGGTCCTCGACCGCGCCTTCGCCAATGTCAATTACAACAGGCCGACGATTGCCGCCGACCGCGGCCAGAAGAGCTTCAAGCTCTCCTTCGACGCTTTCATGCAGAAGCGCGGCGGTGCCACGATCATCTCCCGCGGTCGCAGCATGAAGGCAGCCAATCAGGCGCTTTTTGCCTCGATCGAGCGCCGCTTCGGCGTTCCGGCCGGCCCGCTGATTGCGATCTGGGGCATGGAGACCGGTTTCGGCAGCTATATGGGCAACCAACATACGCTGTCGGCTGTTTCGACCCTTGCCTATGACTGCCGTCGTTCGCAATATTTCACCGACCAGCTCTATGCAGCACTCCAGCTCGTCTCCGAGGGTTATCTGAGCCCGCAGGCCAAGGGCGCTGCCCATGGTGAAATCGGCCAGACGCAGTTTCTGCCGCGCAATGTCGTGCGCTTCGGCGCCGACGGCGACGGCAACGGCCGCGTCGACATGGTCGGTTCCCGCGCCGATGCACTGGCCTCGACGGCGAATTTCCTCAAGGGCCACGGCTGGCGCGCGGGCGCCGGCTATCAGCCTGGAGAGCCGAATTTCGTCGCCATCCAGGGCTGGAACGCCGCCAGCGTCTACCAGCAGGCGATCGCCTATATCGGTCAGCAGATCGACGGCAAATAGGCCCGACTGAATACGCCAAAACGCCGCTGCGATATGCGGCGTTTTTCATATGCGGGAATCAAAGCCGCCGCCGGAAGCCGCCTTGCGTCGCTCCTGCTGCACCGGGGCCTGGATGATTGGTCCCGAGACGACACAATTGCGGCCGGAGGCCTTGGCGGCGTAAAGTGCCAGGTCGGCGCGTTTGACCAGATCCTCGAAGTTCCGGTTGGCGGCTTCATTTGCCCGCCCGGCGCATCCGAAACTCGCCGTCATCTTGAAAATATCGCCGCTTGGCAAGGGGATTTCCGCAGCCTCGATCGCCTGCCGCACGCGCTCGGCAACGATTGCCGCATCGTCAGGCGTCGAATCCGGCAGAAGCGCCAGGAATTCCTCGCCGCCGTGGCGCACCAGCAGATCGAAGGAACGGAAATTCTGGCGCGCGACGCCCGCGACCTGTCGGAGCACGGCATCGCCGGCGTCATGCCCGTGAACATCGTTGATCTTCTTGAAATGATCGAGGTCGAACAGCACGACGGAAATCCAGCGTGATCCGTGCTCGGCCTGCGTGAGAAGTGCGGATGCGGCGACCTCGAAGCCGCGCCTGTTGTAGAGGCCGGTCAGAAGATCGGTCTGGGCGGCGCTGCGCAACTCGCCCACCAGCGTCTCCCGATCCTGGGTCAGCCGGTCGATCAGGCGCAGGCCCTTTGCCGCCAGTAGCAGCACCAATGTGGCGAGGATCAGCAGGCCGGCACACAGCGCCAGGATCCGCGTCAGGTGTATGTGCGAGCGCGTCGAAAGATTTTCGCCGGTCTCATGAATATCCTCGGCAGCCTCGATCATCTTCTGCTGCAGGAAGATCATGCGCTCGCTCTGCGCGGCGGCCCAGACGTCATGCACGGCGCGTGTCGGCCGCGATCCGGCAAGAATGGCATCGGTGATCGCATTCGCCTTCACTTGGTCGCTGCGACCGAGATAAGCGACGATGTTGCGCACGACCGGCTCAGAGGAATGGAAGACCATGTGATCCATGCCCTCGCCGAGCATGACCTTGCCCTGCACGAACAGTTCCACCGGCAATCTGGCGGAAACGCCTTGATTGAGATAACGGGTACCAGTCCCGGTGATCAGCCTTTCGCCGTAATAGGTCAGCAGGATGCCCATCAGCTGGTTGGATTTTTCAAGCAGCACCGGATCGCTGATCAGCGGTGAAAGCGCATCGACGACAGCCAACTGCTTGAGAGCCGCATACCAGTAAATGGAACCGGGATCACTGCCGGCATAACGGCCCTGGTCGACGGCGCTGCGTGCGGCGACGATGCGGCTGTAGGCAAGGCTGAGAATCGATAATTCGCCGACGAGCCCCTCGTCGAGCGTATCGCGGGAGGGCAGGCTGGTATAGAAAGCGCGGCGCTCGCGATCGAGCGTCGCCCGGCTTTGCTGCATGTCGATGGCAGTCCTGCTGCTGGGATGTGCGAGGTAGCGGCGGGTGGCGCCAATCTCAGTCAGAATCTCCGTGGCGGCGATCGACCCACCACGGGCAAGCACATCGGCGAATTGCCGGTCCTTTTCGAGGTTCTGGTATTGCTTGACCGAAGAACGTATGACGACAACGCCTTCAATGAGCATGAAGACGAAGGGCAGCATGATGGCGGCCAGGATAACCCTTTTGATTGTTTCGAACTTCATCGCCAATCGCCACGGTGATCAAAAACGTCGGTCGTGCGCGACCAATTGACGGCGAGCTTAACAACAATCCTTAAAAAACTGATAAACTGGCATGTCCCTAGATTTCGGGACGAATGAAATCGCGTGTCTCGGCGTCCATGACCCAGAGTTCACCGGTCGAAATGTCGAACCAGGCACCGTGGAGATGAATCTTTCCCGCTTCCTCGAGCGCCTTGATGTCGGGAAAGCTTCTGAGATTGTTGATCGAATTGCGAATGGAGACACGCTCCAGCGCCGTCTGTCGCTCGGCGGCCGTCATCACGTCGTTGCTCTGGATCTGCTCGGCGGCGGGTTTGACCAGCGACATCCAGCGGCCGATGAAATCGCCGGGCGACAATGGCTCGGCATTCGGATCGAGCGCCGAGCGGATGCCGCCGCAGCGGCCATGGCCCATCACGACGATATCCGAGACCTTCAGCACCTGCACGGCAAATTCGAGTGCGGCCGAGGTCGAATGAAAATGACCGTCCGGCTCGTAGGGCGGCACCATGTTGGCAACGTTGCGGATGACGAAGAGCTCGCCTGGGCCGGCATCGAAGATCAGCTCCGGTGCCGCGCGAGAATCCGAACAGGCAATGACAAGCGTATGGGGATTCTGACCGTTTTCGGCAAGCTGCCGATACCTGTCGCGGGCGTCGGCATAACGCCCGTTCATGAAGTTGCGATAGCCGTCCAGAAGGGGATTTGGAAAACGCTGCATGCTTCTGGATTAGCGCGCGCGGAAGACAAGATCAACTGCTGCACCGCAAAATGAACATATTGGCGGATGCGTCACTTTTTCCGCCGTTGCGCCGGGTGCACGAGGCGGCGCATCTGCACCATGGCCATCGGCGTCGAAAGGCTGGAAGCATCGCTTGCCAGCATCAACTCGTTGCTGCCGCGCTTGACGGCGCGCGCGAGCACCTCGAAGACGCTGGCGGTGGCAAGCTGCAGCGCCTTTTCGTCCTCGATCCCGGAAAGCAGGCGCGACAGGAAGACGGCGGCGATGAGGTCGCCGAGACCATTCGGCGGGTTGTCGACGACGCGATGCTCGGCAAGAAGGGCGTGACGGCCGGAAAGATAGAGATTGCCGGTACCGCCCGCCATCATCGGCACCGCCGAAGTGACGAGCATGCGCGATGGCCCGAGCGCGAGCGCCGCCTCCATGATCGCGCTGTTGTCTTCAAGGGCTGCCCCCGAAAGCCATGCGAGCTCGTAGCGGTTCGGCGTTGCCAGCGAGGCGAGCGGAATGAGATGGTCGCGAATGGCCTCCGCAGTCGCTTCCGGCACGTAAAGGCCGCCGAGATCGCCCATGACGGGATCGCAGACATAGAGCAGCTCGGGATTGTTTTCCCTCAGCGCACCGATCAGCCGGGCGACGGAGCGCGCCTGGGCTGCATTGCCGAAATAGCCCGAAAGCACCGCCTTGACTTCGCCGATCCAAGGCGCGCGGATCAGATCCTCGATTGCCGCGTCGAAATCCGCTTCCGCAAAAGTCAGCCGCGTCGAGCGGCCGTGGCCGGGATGCCAGGGCAGCACGATGGTCGGCAGGGCCCAGACCGGATGACCGAGCGTCTCCAGCGCAAAGACGGCGGCCCGATTTCCGACCGAGCCCCGCACCACATGGCTGGAGATGACGATGACTGCGCCCGCTGCATTTTCCGACATGATACCCAAGATCCGAATGATGACGGCGTTTGATGATCTGTTTGACGCCACGCTGTCAACCATTCTTCATGCGGGCGTGGAAATGTTCGGCGGAACGAAAATCCGGAAGACGGGACTTTCGCTTTCACTTGGCGAAGAAAACGGAAAATCTCTTACAATTTCTCTTTTCCAGCGCCAAAAAAGCGTCAAAACAATCCTCCGGACCTCTCTTTTAGAGATTTTTTCGAAGAATCTTCTGCTAGCTTGCGGAAAATCAGACATTGAGGGAGGCGATCCATGGCTGCCAGACACAATCCGAAACGGGAAAAGCAGATCGAAAGCGCGCGCAAGATCGCCAAGGCGACGGGCGAGGCGCATCTCGATCCGGAAATTCTCTTCGGCCGGGCAAGCAATGACGATCTCGAACTCTATACACCAGAAATGCTGGCGCTCTCCGCGGTGCATTCGGCAAAGGAACTTGCTGTCTGGAACGGCAAGGCGCCCCGCGTCAGCATCGACACGATTGCCGATGTGACGCCTGATGGCATCGCCGTCTCGGTGCTTTCAGTCACCGACCAGAACATGCCTTTTTTGTTTGAATCGGTCATGGGCGAAGTGACGAGCACCTATCGCGACCTGTTCATGGCCGTGCATCCCATCCTGATCATGGAAAAGGGCAAGGCGCCGACGACGTATTCCGCCGATCACCCGAGCGACCCGGCCAACCGCGTCAGCCATATCCAGCTTCATATTGCACCCCTCAACTCCGCCCAGGCCGCCGATCTCGTCAAACGCATCGAAAAAGTCCTCGAACAGGTCCGCCTGTCGGTTTCCGACTGGAAGCCGATGCTTTACAAGATCGACGGAGTGATTGCCGAGCTCGCGGCCAATGGCGCCAGCCGGAAGAAGGTTGATCGCGACGAAGCCGTCGCTTTCCTGACCTGGCTGCGCGATGAGAATTTCACTTTCCTCGGCATGCGGGAATATGTCTATTCCGGCAAGGGCGCCGATGCCAGGGTCGAACGCGACAAGGGTGCAGGCCTCGGCATCCTTTCCAACCCCGATGTTCTGGTGCTGCGCACCGGCAAGGACGCCGTGACGACGACGCCTGAGATCCTTGCCTTCCTCGACGGTCCCGACTTCCTGATCGTCACCAAGGCGAATGTTAAGTCGATCGTTCATCGCCGGGCCTATATGGATTATGTCGGCGTTAAGCGCTTCGACGCTGAGGGCAACGTCACCGGCGAATTACGCATCGTCGGCCTTTTCACGTCGACCGCCTATACCTCGCTCGCCTCCGAAATCCCGCTGCTGCGTTCCAAGATCGAGAAGGTGAAGGAACATTTCGGCTTCGACCCGATGAGCCATTCCGGCCGCATGCTCGACAACACGCTGGAATCCTATCCGCGCGACGATCTTTTCCAGATCGACACGACGCTGCTTGCAAGTTTTGCCGAACAGATCAACGACTTGGCCGATCGGCCGCGCGTCCGCGTCCTGCCGCGCATCGACCATTTCGACCGCTTCGTCTCGGTAATCGTCTACGTGCCGCGCGAGGAATACGACTCGATCGTCCGCGAACGGATCGGCACCTATCTGAAGACTGTCTATGACGGCCGTGTCTCCGCCTATTACCCGGCTTTCCCGGAAGGCGGCGTGGCTCGGGTGCATTTCATCATCGGCCGCTCGGGCGGCAAGACGCCACGCATTCCGCAGTCAAAGCTCGAGCAGGTGATCCGCGAGATCACGGCCCGCTGGGACGACCGTTTCGAGGCGCTGGCAGGCGCCAAGGCGCCGAAGATATCCGTCGACCAAGCCTTCCAGGATTCCTTCACTCCGGAGGAAACCGTGGCCGACCTCGCCGATATCGGTGCCTGCGCCGCCGGCGAACCGCTGCGCATCCAGTTCTACCATCGTCAGGAAGAACAGGGCCGCACCCTTTCCTTGAAGATCTTCCACGCCGGCGGCCAGCTGGCGCTGTCGCGCCGCGTGCCGCTTCTCGAGAATCTCGGCTTCAACGTCGTCAGTGAACGCACTTTCGACATCGGGGTGCCGGCCGCCGATGGAGAAAAGAAACTCGTCGTGCTGCACGACATGGAGCTCGAGGCCCGCAATGGCGGCGAGATCGATCTGCAGCGTTACGGCGCCGCCCTCGAGGAAGGCTTCGTTGCCGCCTTCGCCGGCACGATCGACAATGACAGCTTCAACCGGCTGATCCTTTCTGCCGGGCTCTCGGCGCGCGAGACGAACGTGCTACGCGCCTACGCGCGTTATCTCCGCCAGGCCGGCATCGCCTATTCGCAGGATTATATCGCCACGACGCTCGATAAATATCCCGGTGTCGCCGCTGCTATCTTTCGTCTCTTCCATGATACGCTCGACACCAGGCTTACGGAGAAGGTCCGCGTCAAGAAGCTTGCCGAACTGCACCAGGCGATAGAGGCCGAGCTTGCCGACGTGCCGAGCCTCGACGACGACCGTATCCTGCGCCGCTACGTCAACATCGTCGATGCGACGCTGCGCACCAATTATTTCCAGAAGAACGCGGATGGTTCGCCGAAACCGATGCTGGCCTTCAAGCTTGATCCGCACCTGGTCGACGGGCTGCCGCAGCCGAAGCCCTTCCGCGAGATGTTCGTCTATGGTGTCGAGGTAGAAGGCGTGCATCTGCGCTTCGGCAAGGTGGCGCGCGGCGGCCTGCGCTGGTCGGATCGCGCCGAGGATTACCGCACCGAGGTGCTCGGCCTCGTCAAGGCGCAACAGGTCAAGAACGCCGTCATCGTGCCGGTCGGCGCCAAGGGCGGCTTCTATCCGAAGAAGCTTCCCATCGGCGGCAGCCGCGACGAGATCTTCAATGCCGGCCGTGAGGCTTACAAGACCTATATCCGCACGCTGCTTTCGATCACCGACAACATAGCAGGCGCCGATATCGTCCCGCCGAAGGATACCGTCAGGCTCGACGGTGACGACCCCTATTTCGTAGTCGCCGCCGACAAGGGCACAGCGACCTTCTCCGACACCGCCAATGCACTGGCGCAGGAAGCCGGCTTCTGGCTGGACGACGCCTTTGCTTCCGGCGGATCGGCCGGTTACGACCACAAGAAGATGGGCATCACCGCCCGCGGCGCCTGGGAAACCGCGAAACGCCATTTCCGCGAAATGGACATCGACATCCAGACGACGCCCTTCACCGTCGCCGGCGTCGGCGACATGTCGGGCGACGTCTTCGGCAACGGCATGCTGCTCTCTCCGAAGATCCGGCTCATTGCCGCCTTCGATCACCGCGACATCATCATCGATCCCGACCCCGATATGGAAAAGACGCTGACTGAGCGCCAGCGGCTTTTTGACCTGCCGCGTTCAAGCTGGCAGGATTTCGACAAGAGCGTACTGTCGAAGGGTGCAATGATCATTTCGCGCGCAGCGAAATCGGTCACGCTGACGCCGGAAGCGGTTGCCGCGATCAGCATCGACAAGGCCGTGGCCACGCCCTTCGAGATCATGACGGCGATCCTGAAGAGCCCGGTCGACCTGCTCTGGTTCGGCGGCATCGGCACCTATGTGAAAGCGCCGTCCGAAACCGACACCGAAGTCGGCGACCGCGCCAATGACCCGATCCGCATCACCGCGGTGGAGGTGCGCGCCAAGGTGATCGGCGAGGGCGCAAATCTCGGCGTTACTCAGAAAGGCCGCATCGCCTACGGTCTGAAGGGTGGGCGCTGCAATTCCGACGCCATCGACAACTCAGCCGGCGTCAATACCTCGGACGTCGAGGTCAATATCAAGATCGCGCTGGCAGCCGCCATGCATGACGGACGCCTGACGCGCGCAAAACGCGACCAGCTTCTTTCCTCGATGACCGGTGAAGTGGCGACTCTGGTGCTGCGCAACAACTACCTGCAGTCGCTGGCGATCTCGCTGACGGAACGCAAAGGCACGGCAAACGGCCTGGAACTTGCGCGCTTCATGACGGTTCTAGAAGGCGCCAAGCAGTTGAACCGCAAGGTGGAGACTCTTCCGGACGACCAGACTCTCACAGAACGCTACACGGCCGGCAAGCCGCTGACGCGGGCTGAAATCGGCGTGCTGGTGTCCTATGCCAAGATCGTGCTCTTCGACGCGCTGATCGCAAGCGATCTGCCTGATGATCCCTATTTCATTGCGACGCTTTCGAATTATTTCCCCGTGAAAATGCAGAAGTCGAATGCCGGCGATATCGCCAACCATCGCCTGAAGCGCGAAATCGTTGCGACCGTGCTTGCCAACGAAGCGATCAATCGCGGCGGGCCGAGCTTCACCGTCGCCATGATGGACGCAACGGCGGCTTCAGCACCGGAAGTGGTGCGCGCCGCAATCGTCTCTAGAGACGGTTTCGGCCTGACCCACCTTTGGGCCGAGACGGACGCCTTGGACGGCAAGATATCGGGCGAGATGCAGAACCGCATCTACGAGGAGATCAGCCACAGCTATATCGTGCTGACGCGCCTGCTGCTGAAAACGGGCATGACCAAGGCCGATATGGCAGAAGTGATTAGCCGGCTTCAGGCGGCCCTGAAGAAGCTGAAAACCGCCTTCGCCGGACAGGTGGCCGGCGAGGTCGCCGTGCGCCAGGCGGAGTACAGCCAGGCGGGCCTGCCCGAAAAACTCGCCGCCGACATCGCCAGCCTCCCGATCTTCGCACTGGTGCCGGAGATCATGCAGATCGCCGAGCGCACCGGCGAACCCCTGGTACGCGCCGCCGAGAACTACATCGCAGTGTCGCAGACCTTCCGTATCGGCAGGCTGCTGGCGGCGGGCGGGCGGATCCTCACCTCAGACCATTACGAGAATCTGGCGCTTGCCCGCAGCATCGATCAAATCGCCAGTGCAAGGCGCGACATCGTCATCTCCGCCCTTTCCGATCACGGCAAGGAAAAGCTTCCCGTTCAAGCCTGGCATGCGCAGGATCGTATCCGCATCAACCGTATCCTCGAGGAGCTTTCAACCCTCAGCGACGGCGGCGATCCCAATCTCGCGCGTATTACCGTTGCTGCAGGTATCCTGACCGATCTTGCGCGCGACCGGGTGAGGTGAGACAGTCCGCGTCAAAGAAGGAGCGGATGTTGAATCGCATTGACTGGACAGGAACGCAACCGCCGAAGGCCACGGAGAAGGGCATCTGGGGGTGGATGTTCTTCGATTGGGCAGCACAGCCCTTCTTCACCGTGGTCACGACCTTTATCTTCGGGCCCTATTTCGTTTCCCGCCTGACCGATGACCCGGTATCCGCGCAGACGACGTGGAGCAACATGGCGACGATCTCCTCGGTGATCATCGCCCTTCTCTCACCCGTCCTCGGCTCGATCGCCGACCAATCCGGCGCACGCAAACCCTGGATTGGCTTCTTCGCGGTCATCAAGATCGCCAGCCTCTTCTGCCTGTGGTTCGCCGCACCCGGCTCGCCTGTTCTCTATCCCGTCATTTTCATGATCCTCGCCTCGATCTCGGCCGAGTTTTCGATCGTCTTCAACGATTCGATGATGCCGCGCCTGGTCGGCAAGCACGAGGTCGGCAAGCTCTCCAACACTGCCTGGGGGCTCGGTTATCTCGGCGGCATCATCGTGCTCATTGCCGTCGTGACGCTTTTGGCGGCGAGCCCTGAGACCGGCAAGACCATCCTCGGCCTTGATCCGCTGTTCGGCCTCGATCCTGAGACCGGCCAGGATGCACGCATCACCGGGCCGATCTCGGCCGTCTGGTATCTGATCTTCATCCTGCCGATGTTCTTCTTCACGCCCGATGTCGGCAAGGGTCTTCCCTTCGGCACCGCGGTGCGCTCCGGTTTGCGGGAACTCAAAAACACGCTTGGCGAGCTCAGAGAGCGCCGCGGCATCCTGAAATTCCTCATCGCCCGCATGATCTATCAGGACGGCGTCAACGGCCTGCTGATCCTTGGCGGTATCTTCGCGGCCGGCATGTTCGGCTGGGCGACGATCGAGATCGGTATCTACGGCATCATCCTGAATGTGATTGCGATCTTCGGCTGCCTGATCGCCGGCCGCATCGACAAGGGCGTCGGTTCGAAGGTGACCGTCGTCATCAGCCTCACGATGCTGCTTCTCGCCACCATCGGTATTATTTCGACAGGACCGGGCTACACCCTGTTCGGATTGATGCCGCTGCCGACGGCGGATTCCGGCGGCCTCTTCGGCACGGCGGCGGAAAAGGCCTATATCCTCTATGGCCTGCTGATCGGGCTCGCCTTCGGGCCGGTGCAGGCCTCGTCACGCTCCTATCTCGCCCGCAGCGTCAACATCGAGGAAGCCGGCCGCTACTTCGGCATCTACGCGCTTTCGGGGCGCGCCACCAGCTTCATGGCGACTCTGCTCTTTTCGCTGGTGACCTATATGAGCGGATCACCGCGGCTCGGAATGGCAACGCTGATCCTGTTCCTCGCCGGCGGATTGATACTCTTGATCCGCACATCCTATCCGGCCGATCGCGCATAGGGACAAACCTGCTCGAGGAAGAGCGCCGGCCACCGCCGGCACCCGATCAGTGCCGGAAATGGCGCATGCCGGTAAAGACCATTGCGACGCCGTGTTCGTTGGCGGCATCGATGACTTCCTGGTCGCGCATCGAGCCGCCCGGCTGGATAACCGCCGTCGCCCCTGCGGCGATCATCGACAAAAGACCGTCGGCAAAAGGCAGGAAGGCCTCGGAGGCAACCGCCGAGCCATGCGTCATCGGGACTGCAAGGCCAAGGGCCTTGGCGGCCTCTTCGGCCTTTAGCGCGGCGATGCGGGCGGAATCGACCCGGCTCATCTGGCCGGCGCCGATGCCGGCCGTCTGGCCGTCCTTGGCATAGACCACGGCATTCGACTTCACATGTTTGCCGACCTTGAAGGCGAACTTCATGTCATCAAGTTCCTGCGCCGTCGGCGCGCGCCTGGTGACGACCTTGAGTTCCAGATCCTCGACCATGCCGTTGTCGCGGCTCTGGACCAGCAGCCCGCCGGAAACGGTCTTTGCCGTCAGGCCCGCGGCACGCGGATCGGGCAGGCCACCGGCAGACAACAGCCGCAGGTTCGGTTTGCGGGCGACGATCGCCTTCGCCTCCTCCGTGACATCCGGCGCGATAATCACTTCGGTGAAGAGCTTGACGATCTCTTCGGCCGTTTCGGCATCGAGCGTCTGGTTGAGCGCTATGATGCCGCCGAAGGCGGAAACGGAATCGCAGGCAAGCGCCCGCCGATAGGCCTCGACCAGGCTCGATCCGGTGGCGACGCCGCAGGGATTGGCGTGCTTGATGATCGCGCAAGCCGGCGCCTTCTCCGGCAGGAACTCGGCGACGAGCTCGTAGGCCGCATCCGTATCGTTGATATTGTTGTAGGAGAGCTGCTTGCCCTGGAGAAGAGCGGCCGTCGAAACACCCGGACGCTTCTCGCCGGTCACATAGAAGGCGGCCTTCTGGTGCGGGTTTTCGCCGTAACGCATCTCTTCCTTCAGCGCACCGCCGATGACCCGGTGGCGCGGCATGTCGATCGACAGCGCCTCGGCGAACCAGTTGGAGATCATTGCATCATAGGCGGCGGTGCGGGCATAGGCCTTGGCGGCCATGCGCTGGCGGAAGGCATAGGCGGTCTTGCCGTCATCTGCGGAAAGCTGCTCCAGCAGCTCGGCATAATCGGCTGGATCGGTCAGGGTCGTCACATAGGCATGATTCTTGGCCGATGCGCGGATCATCGCCGGACCGCCGATATCGATATTCTCGACGGTCGTCGGATAGTCGCCGCCGGCTGCACGCACCTCCTCGAAGGGGTAGAGGTTGATGACGGCGAGGTCGATACCCTCGATGCCGTGCTTTTTCATCGCTTCCTGGTGTTCGCTGTCGTCACGGATCGCCAGCAGGCCGCCATGCACCGTTGGATGCAGCGTCTTCACACGCCCATCCATGATCTCCGGAAAACCGGTGATTTCGGAGACATCGGTGACTGCAAGACCGGCAGCGGTGATAGCTTTAAACGTGCCGCCGGTCGAAAGCAGGCGCACACCTCTGGCAGACAAGGCGTGGGCGAGGTCGACGATCCCGGTCTTGTCGAAGACGGAGATGAGCGCAGTCTTGATTTCGACCTTGTCGGGGGTGGGGATCTTCTTGGAAATGACGGCCATGAAACCTTCTCCGTTCGGGCTTCGGGAGGACATCCGCAAGGGATGTTCGCATGCTGGCGCCGCGTTAGCACAGCTTTGCCGCCGCGCAAACAGGCGTCAGCGCATGACGCCAAAAAGCACGAGCCATTTTTGGACGGCATCGTACTTTACTTCTTTGATGTGGATGCGATCCCGATTTTGGCCGCTCGGCTCAAAATCATCCGCTTCTAGCCTTTGCGGGACAAAAACCAGCGGATTTCGGTCTTCTCGGCAAGATCGAAATCGATCTCGATCTGGTCCGAGCCGCAGATGCCGGAGCTGTCGGCAAAGAAGATATCCTCGGCGATCAGCACTTCATTGCCGGGTGCGGAAAACAGCCAGCTTTCGCCGTCCGGCGCCGTCAGCAGCACGGACTCCCCGTCACTCTGATGCAGGACGATCGAAGGATGGATATGAAAACGGGCGACGGCCTTCAGGGGCTCGTCACTCTCATATCCTTCGCGGACGACGAGCCGGTCGCGGCCGGTCACGATCGAACCTGCGGCATTGAGTGTCAGCTCACGCTCGTGCAGCACCCCGAACACCCTGAGATAACCGTCATGGCTGAGCTTTATGCCGTCGCGTCCGTCTTCGGTTTCCGCACGCTCGACGGTGATTGTCCTCACCGGTTCGGTGATTGCGTGGTTCAGGAAGGGCGAAGGCGAAAAGCGGCTGGACGAGGTGTCGTTGAGGATAACGGTCGAATGCGCCGCCGTCGTGCGCGCCATCTGGACATAACGATGCCCGGCAAATTTCGGCGAACCCGAATTGACGATGAAGCGATGACGTCCGGACGACATCTCGAAGGAGAGGCTGCCGGCATGCGCGATCCGAAGCGCGCCTCCCGAAGGCGGCGTGCCGGTATCGGCAATGATCACCGTCTTGCCTCCGGAAAGCCGCTGATAACGCGAATGCGGCAAAGCCTTGAACGGCTGACCGGCGGTCTCGTCATATCTGAGCACCGACATCAGCTCGTTTGCGAGCGTGGAGGTCGCCCCGTTAAAGAGCGCCAGGTCTCCGTCCTGATGGCGAAAGAACCGCAGCGCCGGATAGATGCGGTCTATGCCGGAGATCAGCTTCTGCGGCAGGTCATGGCCGAGATTGACATAGGTCTGCCGGAGCGGCAGCAGATCGAGCAGCAATTCCAGCCCGACGCGCGGATTGCGCGACACATGGCCGCCATCCGGCAGAATCTGGCTATCGAATTCGCGGTCGAGCGCCCGTGCCGCCCTTCTGAGCGTAGAGGCGCGCGCCGGCATGGCGACGGAGGCCATGGCCAGCGCGATACGCAGCCGAAACAGCTCCAGGCCGCCGAGGGTGAACGGCGCCATCCGGTGCAGGAACCTCACCTGGAACGCCAGCGACTTCATGAAGCGGCGATAAAAGCCGCGGTCGGCATTCTGCAGTACCACCGGCGAATGTGACAGCCAGGCAATAACGCGCTGGGCGGTGACGTCGGTTTCCCAGGCAATACCCTCCATGCGACCGGCATGGATGGAAAGCCAGCTGTCGACGATCGCCCGAGCGACCGCCGAACTACGCTCCGTCTTGTTCGCCCGCATATGCCGCAGCCAGCCGAAGCTGTGAAGACGGATCGCGAAGGGGCGTGAGGGCAGGGTGAAGGTGAAGGGCGACTTCTCGTTGGTTTCCAGCATGCGCCCGGCCAGGAGAAACCGTCCGTTGAGGATCTCGTCGGCCACATGCGGATCGATGCTGCGCAGATCGGTCGGTGCGACGATCAGACGCTCCGGCACCTTGATCGAATGGCGAAAGAGCTTCAGGCGCAACAACGCGACGCGGCGCAAGGCGCGCCGCCAAGCCTCCCGAACATACATGCTCGCAAAACGCCGACCGGACTGCATATTCTATTGTCTATTGACCCTCGTGGTTAAGAATAGGTGAAAAGTGGCCGATTTCATCGTCCGCAATGAATTAATTCGTGACAAAGTTCGAATATACGCACATTGACGCGTTTCACCTGAAATCATGCGAGCGCTTTGGAGAACGGCATGCGTGACACGAGGCTATGAAGCACCTCGTACAGCCCAAGCTCGCCGCGAGCGCTCAAGCCTGTAATCAGGCCATGCGCCGCAGCACCACCGCATAGAAGCCGTCGAGGCCGGAGCCGATGCCGTCAGGCATTTTCAGCATGGTGGGAAGCGTACGGAATTCACCGAGCGGCGTGATCGCCGCCTCAAGGCCCGGCCAGTCTCCGGCGCCGATCGGAACGCGCTCGATTGCATCCGTATCGGAAAGAATACGGGCGACGACGTCCTCACCCTCGACAGGATCGAGCGAACAATTCGAAAAAACCAGCGTGCCGCCCGGCTTCAGCAATCTTAGCGCGTGTCGCAGCAGCCGTTCCTGCAGCGCCGCCAGCCTGGCGATATCCTCAGCTCCCTTGGTCCACAACACGTCGGGGTGCCGACGCGTCGTGCCGGTGGAAGAGCAAGGGGCATCGAGTAGGATCGCGTCAAAACGCTCCGCCGGCTCGAATGTCGTCAGATCTGCCGCAATCGTCTCCGCTTTGAGACCGAGCCGGTCGAGATTCGACCGCAGCCGTCTCAGCCGGTTTTCCGACTGGTCGAGGGCGGTGACTGCGCCGCCGGCAAGGATAAGCTGCGCCGTCTTGCCGCCGGGTGCGGCACAGAGATCGGCGGTACGTCTGCCCGAGAGATCGCCGAAAAGCTTCGCAGGGATGCTTGCCGCCGCATCCTGCACCCACCACGCGCCCTCATCGAAGCCTTCGAGCGAGGGGATACCGCCGTCGAAGACGGCGAGACGCACGCCGCCCGTGGGCAGGACGACGCCGTTCAGCCGCTTCGCCCAGCCTTGGGGGTCGGACTTGACGGTCAGATCGATTGCTGCCGGTTCGAGCTGGGATTCCGAAATTGCCAGCGCCGCGTCCCGGCCATAGGCCTTTTCCAGCCTGGCGATGAACCAGGCCGGCATCGGCGCGACCTTGCCGATCTCATCGAGAACCTGTTCCTTCTCGCGGCCGAGCCGGCGAAGAATGGCATTGACCAGCTTGGCAAAACGGCGATTGCGGGGATCCTGATTGGCCTGCTCGACGGCGAGATCGACGGCAGAATGATCCGGGACGTCGAGATAGAGGATCTGCGCCGCCCCGATTGCGAGCACGTGATGCAGCGCCCTTGCGCCCTCCGGCAGCGGCGAATCCAGCAGCCCGGCAATCGCGGCATCGATGCGCGGCAGGTGGCGTAGCGTCGTGTTCAGGATGGCGCGGACGAGCGCCCGGTCGCTTTCGCCGAGCGCCCTATAGGCCGGATTGCCGTGTTCATGATCGAGAGCACCGTCGAGCGGCAGCTTGCGGTCGACGACGGCAGCAAGAATTTTTGCAGCCGCGGCCCGGGCCTGCAGGCCAGGCTTTGCCGGAGCGGATCGCTCGGTGGAGGGCTTATGCTTGCGGAATGGCTTCTTCGTGCCGTCTGAATTCAAGACCACGGACCTTTTGGCGGTTGCGAACCACCGCGACCAAGACCCGTATCCGGAACAGAGCGCGATTTGCGCGACGGATTAGCAGCACGAGCAGGCTGCGTCGAGACATTCATGCCGCCTTGCGCCATGTCCTGCAGCGCAGCAATTCGGTTTTCCGTGTTCGGATGCGTCGAAAACAAATTGTCCATGCGCTCGCCGGAAAGCGGATTGATGATGAACATATGCGCCGTCGCCGGGTTGCGCTCGGCATCTTCGTTCGGCACGTGAGCAGCACCGCGGGCGATCTTGCCGAGCGCCGAGGCAAGCCACAGCGGGTTCCCGCAGATCTCGGCGCCGCGGCGGTCGGCCGAATATTCGCGCGTGCGGCTGATCGCCATCTGCACCAGCATGGCGGCGAGCGGCGCCACGATCATCGCGACGATGACGCCGACGAAGCCGAGCGGATTGCTATTGTTGTCACGATTGCCGCCGAAGAAGAAGGCAAAGTTGCCGAGCATGGAGATCGCGCCGGCAAGCGTTGCCGTGATCGTCATCGTCAGCGTGTCGCGGTTCTGAATGTGGGCCAGTTCATGCGCTATCACGCCTGCGACCTCCTCGGCAGACAAGGCGCTGAGCAGGCCGGTCGAGGCGGCGACGGCGGCATTGTCGGGATTGCGGCCAGTGGCGAAGGCATTCGGCTGCGGGCTATCGTAGAGATAGACCTTCGGCATCGGCAAGCTGGCATTGCGGGCGAGATCGCGCACGATCGCAAAGAATTCCGGCGCGTTGCGCTCATCGACCTCCTGGGCGCGATAGGCCGAAAGCACCATGCGGTCGGAATTCCAATAGGAGAAGAAATTCATGCCGGCGGCAATGACGAATGCGATCATCATGCCGGCCCGACCGCCGATCAGGAAGCCGACAAACATGAAAAGCGCCGTCATGAAGGCAAGCAACATGGCAGTGCGAACGAGGTTCATGGCGGATCTCCATCTCCGATTTCGGCGTCACAAGCTTTCAATCCCGGCACCGGCACATTATGATTTGGTTATTCATCAGCCATTTTCAATATTTCCGGCAGGAGACGGCCATGCAGGACGCCGATAACGACAACAGCGAAACGCCGACGGCCGAGGGATCTGAGCCGCCGCGCAAGATGCTGTCCCCGGCTGCCAAACGCGCCCTTGCCGAAGCCGAGGAGCGGCGAAAGAACCAGAAGCCGCTGGAGCTGCCGCCGGAGATCGGCGGCCGCGGCGGAGCCGAGCCGGCGCGTTTCGGCGATTACGAAATCAATGGCAGGGCGATCGATTTCTAAGCCAATATTGCTATTGGCTTCTCCGACCGCAGCAGAATGGAGTTAAGAATCCGGCTAACGACATCTTAGGCGACAGATATTTCAGCCACATCTAGCAGGCGTGACCTCGCCGGGAATGGTCTCAGGGCTTCGCCCATAAACATGCTTGGATGCCGCAAACCACGCATCGAATACGCGGAAACAAAAGAGCCGTCCCGGAAGCCCGAAAGGGGACCGGAACGGCTCGATCTATCAGGCGGTCGCCTTGTTCTGCCGATTGGCGATCAGATCGTCGACGACTGCCGGATCGGCAAGCGTCGAAGTGTCGCCGAGCGCACCGAAATCGTCTTCGGCGATCTTGCGCAGGATGCGGCGCATGATCTTGCCGGAGCGGGTCTTCGGCAGGCCGGGCGCAAACTGGATCTTGTCGGGCGCGGCGATCGGGCCGATTTCGGCCCGCACATGTTTCACCAGTTCCTGGCGAAGCGTATCCGATCCCTCGTGACCGGACATCAGCGTCACATAGCAATAAATGCCCTGGCCCTTGATCGGATGCGGATAACCAACGACCGCGGCTTCCGAAACCAGATTATGCGAGACAAGGGCGGATTCCACCTCCGCCGTGCCGAGCCGGTGGCCGGAGACGTTCAGCACGTCGTCGACGCGGCCGGTGATCCAGTAATAACCGTCCGCATCGCGCCGGCAGCCATCGCCGGTGAAATACTTGCCCTTGTAGGTCGAAAAATAGGTCTGGATGAAGCGCTCGTGATCGCCATAGACCGTGCGCATCTGGCCCGGCCAGCTGTCGGTGATGCAGAGATTGCCGTCGGCAGCACCTTCCAGCACCTTGCCCTCATTGTCAACCAACTGCGGCTTGACGCCGAAGAACGGGATCGTCGCAGAACCAGGCTTCAGATCGGTGGCGCCAGGCAGCGGCGTGATCATGTGGCCACCGGTCTCCGTCTGCCACCACGTATCGATGACAGGGCAACGCTTGTCGCCGACGACATTGTAGTACCATTCCCAAGCCTCGGGATTGATCGGCTCGCCGACCGTGCCGAGCAGGCGCAGCGAAGAGCGCGAGGAGCGCGTGACGAAGTCGTCGCCGGCACCCATCAGCGAGCGGATCGCCGTCGGCGCCGTATAGAAGATGTTGACCTTGTGCTTGTCGATGACTTCCCAGAAACGGCCCTGGTCCGGGAAGTTCGGCACGCCCTCGAACATCAGCGTCGTCGCGCAGTTCGCAAGCGGCCCATAGACGATATAGGAGTGGCCGGTCACCCAGCCGACATCGGCCGTGCACCAATAGACGTCGCCGTGATGATAATCGAAGACATATTCATGCGTCATCGCCGCATAGACGAGATAGCCGCCCGTCGTGTGCAGCACGCCCTTCGGTTTGCCGGTCGAGCCGGACGTATAAAGAATAAAGAGCGGATCTTCCGCCTTCATCTTCACCGGCGGGCATTCCGCCTTCACGGTAGCAGTCTCCTGGTGATACCAGAGGTCGCGGCCGGGCGCCCAGCCGGTCTTGCCGCCGGTGCGGCGAACGACCAGCACCTTGCTGACATTGACATGCTGGCGGGCGGCGATATGGATCGCCGTATCGGTATTGTCCTTCAGCGGCACCGGCTTGCCGCCGCGCAGGCCTTCGTCGCAGGTGATGACGAAAGTGGATTCGCAGTCGGCGATGCGCCCGGCCAGCGCCTCGGGCGAGAAACCGCCGAAGACGACCGAATGCACCGCGCCGATGCGGGCGCAGGCGAGCATCGCATAGGCCGCTTCCGGGATCATCGGCATATAGATGGTGACGCGATCGCCCTTCTTGACGCCGTGCTTCTTCAACACGTTCGCCATCCGGCAGACATGCTCGTAGAGCTCGTTATAGGTGACCTTCTTGTCGATATAGGGGTTGTCGCCCTCCCAGATGATCGCCACCTGGTCGCCATTCGTTTTCAGATGACGGTCGATGCAGTTGTAGGAGACATTTGTCTGACCGTCCTCGAACCACTTGATCGAAACCTTGCCGGTAAAGGAAGTGTTCTTGACCTTGGTATAGGGCTTGAACCAGTCGATCCGCTTGCCGTGCTTGCCCCAGAACTTGTCGGGGTTCTCGACGCTTTCCTCATACCATTTCAGGTACTTTTCCTTATCGATCAGGGCGCGCGCCTTCACCGGCTTCGTGACCGGATAGATCTTCTCCGACATGCAACTCCTCCTCATGGGACATGCGACGGGCCGCGTGAGCTATGGCCCGGACTTGAAATCACGGCAATTCATAGCAGTTCGCCTCGCCACGGCAATTAGACAAAGGTCATTTCATTTCGGAAGAATTGCAATTCTGCGACAGTGCGGTTATATAGCGCCATATTTCCCGGACATTGTGGTGACAATCCACGGACCGCGACCGGCGCGGACGATAGAAGGACTATATCCATGGCTCAAACACTGCTCATGCCGAAGGCGACAGCCATTTGGCTCGTCGACAATACGGCACTGTCTTTCGATCAGATCGCGCAGTTCTGCAAACTGCATCCGCTCGAAGTCAAGGCGATCGCCGACGGCGAAGCGGCGCAGGGCATCAAGGGCCTCGACCCGATCTCGACAGGACAGCTTTCCCGCGACGAGATTGCCCGCGCCGAGGCCAATCCGAACCACAAGCTGAAGCTTTCCGAACCGAAGGTGCGGGTGCCGGAGTCCAAGCGCCGCGGTCCGCGTTATACGCCGGTTTCCAAGCGTCAGGACCGCCCGAACGCCATTCTCTGGCTCGTTCGCAACCATCCGGAGCTGAAGGACGCGCAGATTTCCCGCCTCGTCGGCACGACGAAATCGACGATCGAGCAGATCCGCGAGCGCACCCACTGGAACTCCGCCAACCTGGCGCCGATGGATCCGGTCACGCTTGGCCTCTGCAGCCAGATCGATCTCGACATGGAAGTGGAAAAGGCCTCCAAGGGCCGTCCGCTGCCGACCGCTGCCGAGCTGGGCGCAACGCTGCAATCGGCCCAGGACACCGAGCGCCTGACCCCGAACTACGAGCGCGAGGAGGAAAAGGAAAAGGAAATCGATGCCGACGCCGTCTTCCGCAAGCTGAGCTCGCTGCGCTCGGCCCCGAAGGACGAAGACGACGATCAGTACTGAGATATCACGATCTCATGAAAAACCCCGCCGGTATGAGCTGACCGGCGGGGTTTTTGTTGCGGATTGCCTGTTTCGATTAGTTGCGGAACAGGGTGAGGATGTTCTGCGCCGAGCTATTGGCGATCGAAAGCGACTGGATGGCAAGCTGCTGCTGCGTCTGCAACGCCGTGAGCTTGCTCGATTCCTCCTCCATATCGGCATCGACCAGGCGTCCGACGCCGGAGTCGATCGAATCGTGAAGGCCGCTGACAAACGTTTCCTGCAGCTGGATACGGGTCGAGATCGAGCCGAGCGCCGAGCCGGCGGCGGTCATGGCGCCGAGAACCAGTTCGATACCGGCCAGGGCTGCGTCGAGCTGACCCTGAGTGAAACCGGTGATGTCGAGAGCATATATCGACGGCATGACGATGACGGTACCGCCATAGGTTCCGTTGAAGGCCGTACCAATGATACCGCTGCTCGTCTCGATCGCACCGGTGCTCGTCATGCCGAAAAGCACATTTCCGAGCGTGCCTGAATTGAGCACGTAGTCCGTCGTCTTGACCGAAACGGCATTGCTGCCATCGCGCACGAAGGACGAGACGACGCTCTTCGTGCCGGAGGCGCCGGCAACCCAGTTTTCGCCGGAGAAGGACGCCGATTGGGCAATGCTGAGCAGCTGCTCCTGAAACTGGTCGAGTTCCTGCTGGATCTTTGTCTTGTCGACACCCTTTTCCGTGGCGGCGACGATCTTGGCCTTGATTTCGCTGACGACATCGAGCGCGCTATCCATGGCCGAATAGGCGGTATCGACCTTGGCTGCACCAAGTCCGAGCGCATCGGAGACGGCCGAAAGCGCCTTGTTGTCAGAACGCATGGTCGTCGCAATCGACCAATAGGCGGCATTGTCCGCCGCCTTTTCGACACGATAACCCGATGAAACGCGACCTTGGGTGTCCTTGAGGCTATCGTTTACGCCGCGCAAAGTCTGCAGCGCTGCCATGGCAGCGTTGTTGGTGAGGATGCTTGTCATGATCCGTTCCACAATCGTTGAGAAAGGGGCAATCCGGACTAAGCCGGTAACGGCGACCGCGTCATGCAAAGCCTGCTATGCAAGCCATTGCCGTTAACAAATGCTTGCATCAACATGGTTAACAATTCCTCAATTAGGCTTACCGAAAGTTTAATTCACATCGGCAAGGAGCCTAAACCGCGTCCGCGCAGCGCCTCGGCAATTTCCTCTAAAATCGTTGGATCATCGATAGTTGCAGGCATTTTCCAGGGTATGCCGTCGGCGATCTTCTGCATCGTGCCGCGCAGTATTTTGCCGGAGCGTGTCTTCGGCAACCGGTTAACGGTGATGGCCGTCTTGAAGGCGGCGACAGGTCCGATCGAATCACGAATCATCGCCACGACCTCTGATTCGATCGCCGTCGCGTCGCGGGAAACATGTCGTTTCAGCACCAGGAAACCGCAGGGCGCCTGACCCTTCAGCGCATCGACCACGCCAATGACCGCGCATTCGGCGACATCTGGATGACACGCACAGACCTCCTCCATCGCCCCCGTCGAGAGCCGATGACCGGCGCAATTGATGATGTCGTCGGTGCGCGACATGATGAAGAGATAGCCGTCCTCATCGACATAGCCGGCATCGGCCGTCTTGTAATAGCCGGGAAGCTCATCGAGATAGGCCGAGCGAAAACGCTCGTCGGCGTTCCAGAGGGTCGGCAGGCAGCCGGGCGGCAGGGGCAGCTTCACGACGATATTGCCGAGTGTTCCCGCCTCGAGCGGATGACCGGCATCGTCGAGCACCGCGATATCGTAGCCGGGCATCGGCAGCGCCGGCGACCCGTGCTTGACGGGAAGAGCGCCGAGACCAAGCGGATTTGCGGCGATCGGCCAGCCAGTCTCCGTCTGCCACCAATGATCGATGACGGGTATGCCAAGCATGCGCTCAGCCCATTTCAACGTCTCCGGATCCGCCCTCTCGCCGGCAAGAAACAGTGCGCGCAAATCCGGCATGGGATATTGGCGCATCAGTTCACCGTCACCGTCCTCCCGCCGGATGGCGCGGAATGCCGTCGGCGCCGTGAACAGCACCCGCACCTGATATTCCGAAACGATGCGCCAGAATGTGCCGGCATCCGGAGTGCCGACCGGTTTTCCCTCGAAGATCAGAGTGGTTACGCCTGATAGCAGCGGGGCATAGACGATATAGGAATGCCCGACGACCCAGCCGATATCCGAAGCCGTCCAGAAGACCTCGCCCGGCTTCAAGCCGTAGATATTCCGCATCGACCAGTTGAGCGCGACCATATGGCCGCCATTGTCGCGCACGACGCCCTTCGGTTGGCCCGTCGTGCCCGAGGTATAGAGGATGTAGAGCGGATCGGTCGCCTTGACGGAGACACAGGCGATCTCATCGCCACGATGCTGCGCCATCGCCACCTCAAAATCGTGATCTCGACCGCTGACGAGATCTGCCCGAAGCTCCGGCCGCTGCAGCACCAGACAGCACTCCGGCTTCGAACGCGCGATCTCGATCGCCTGATCGACCAGTGGCTTGTAGGCGACGATGCGACCAGGCTCGAGCCCGCAGCTCGCGGTGATCACCAGCTTCGCAGCGCAATCGTCGATGCGCGCCGCAAGTTCGCTGGCGGCAAACCCGCCGAAAACGACGGAGTGAACCGCACCGATGCGGGCGCAGGCGAGCATCGAAAAGACCGCCTGCGGCACCATCGGCATATAAAGGATGACGCGATCGCCTTTGCCGATGCCGCGCTCGACCAACGCTGCTGCGATGGCCATCACCTCCCGAAGCATCTCATCATAGGTGAAACGGCGCTTCTCGCCGTTCATTGCGCTGTCGAAGATGACCGCCGTCTCGCCGCCGCGGCCGGCAGCCACATGCCGGTCCAGGCAATTGTGGCATGTATTGGTTTCGGCGTCTGAGAACCAACGGCCATAGACGCCGTCATTCGGCGAGAACACCCGCTCCGCTGGCTTGAACCAATCGATGTCACTGGCCGCTTCGCGCCAGAAGGCTTCGGGATCGCGTTTCCAGGCCGCATAGGCCTGATGATAGCCGTTCCGCATCTGCTCCTCCCCAGGACATGCAAACCTAATCTAGGCGGCATTGAGGGGAACAGGAAGCCCGACCAAAGCAGCGTTTCAGCGCGTGCCGAAAATCGCTGATCCCACACGTACGCTGGTGGCGCCAAAGGCGATAGCCGTCCCGTAGTCGCCCGACATGCCCATGGAAAGTTTTTCGACGCCGCATTTAAGCGCGAGCTTTGCCAGCAGGGCGAAATGCGGTCCGGGATTTTCCTCGGCCGGCGGAATGCACATCAAACCTTCGATCGAAAGGCCGAGTTCGTCGCGGCAGAGGGCGACGAAGGCTGGAGTGTCGTCAGGAGCAATACCCGCCTTCTGCGGTTCGAGCCCGGTATTGACCTGGACATAGAGCCGCAGCGCCTTGCCTTGCCGCCTCATCTCCTCGGCAAGTGCGCGGGCGATCTTTTCCCGGTCCACCGTCTCGATGACGTCGAAGAGTGCGACGGCATCCGCCGCCTTGTTCGATTGCAGCGGTCCGATCAGATGCAGCTCGATATCCTGATGCTCGGCCTTCAGCGCCGGCCACTTGCCCTGGCTTTCCTGCACCCGGTTTTCCCCGAACACACGCTGCCCGGCTTCGATGGCCGGCCGGATCGCGTCCCCCTCGAAGGTCTTCGACACCGCGACGAGCTGAACGGAGCCCGCCGATCGGCCTGCTTCGCGTTCCGCGGCGGCGATCCGCGACCGCACGTCGTTCAACCGCTCTTGAAGTTCCATCGTTTTGCCTCGACATACCAGCACGAAAGGATTGGCAATGAACTAACCAGCCAACATGTGCTTGCCAAGGCCCGCCTTCGCGAAATCGCTTGCGCGTGATCAAGATCGGACGCTTGCAGCGCCTGCGAAACTTGACGCTACGGTGGTTTCATGGTGAAGGTCTCGACCAACTCCCCTGATTTTCCGGAAATACGAATACCATGGCCACCGAACGTTATAACCCGCGCGATGCCGAGCCCCGCTGGCAGCAGAAATGGAATGAAGACAAGGTCTTCGAGACCGACAACGCCGATCCGCGCGAAAAATATTACGTCCTCGAAATGTTCCCCTATCCGTCGGGGCGCATCCATATGGGTCATGTCCGCAATTACGCCATGGGCGACGTCGTCGCCCGCTACAAGCGCGCCCGCGGCTACAACGTGCTGCATCCGATGGGCTGGGACGCCTTCGGCATGCCGGCGGAGAATGCCGCCATGGAGCGCGGCGTGCATCCCGCATCCTGGACGTACCAGAATATCGGCTCGATGAAGGCGCAGCTGAAGGCCATGGGGCTTTCACTGGACTGGAGCCGTGAGTTTGCCACCTGCGACGTCGAATATTACCAGCATCAGCAGCACCTCTTCCTGGATTTCCTGGAAAAGGGCCTGGTCTATCGCAAGCAGTCGAAGGTGAACTGGGATCCTGTCGACAACACCGTGCTCGCCAACGAACAGGTGATCGATGGCCGCGGCTGGCGTTCCGGTGCGCTGGTCGAACAGCGCGAACTGACGCAATGGTTCTTCAAGATCACCGACTTCAGCCAGGATCTGCTGGACGCACTGGATACCCTCGACCAGTGGCCGGAAAAAGTGCGTCTGATGCAGAAGAATTGGATCGGCCGTTCGGAAGGCCTGACGATCCGCTGGGAGATCGTGCCGGAAACGGCACCTGCCGGCGAGAGCGAAGTGACGGTCTATACCACCCGGCCGGACACGCTGTTCGGCGCTTCCTTCCTGGCGATCGCCGCCGATCATCCGCTGGCGAAGGATGCCGCCGCGAAGAACCCTGATATCGACGCCTTCTGCGACGAGTGCCGCCGCGCCGGCACCTCGCTCGCAGCACTCGAGACCGCCGAAAAGAAGGGCATGGATACCGGTATCCGCGTCAGGCATCCGCTTGATCCCTCCTGGGAGCTGCCTGTCTATATCGCCAATTTCGTCCTGATGGATTACGGCACGGGCGCCATCTTCGGCTGCCCATCGGGCGATCAGCGCGACCTTGATTTTGCACGCAAATATGGCCTGCCGGTGGTGGCAGTCGTCATGCCGAGTGATGGCGATGCGGCAAGCTTTGCCGTCGGCGATACCGCCTATGACGGCGATGGCGTGATGATCAATTCGCGCTTCCTCGACGGCAAGACGACCGAGGAAGCCTTCAATATCGTTGCCGACCGGCTGTCGGCCGCTTCGCTCGGCAATGCGCCGCAGGGCGAACGCAAGGTCAATTTCCGTCTGCGCGACTGGGGCATTTCCCGCCAGCGTTATTGGGGCTGCCCGATCCCGGTCATCCATTGCGAGGATTGCGGTGTCGTGCCGGTGCCGGAGGCGGACCTACCGGTCAAGCTGCCCGACGACGTCACCTTCGACCAGCCGGGCAACCCGCTCGACCGTCATCCGACCTGGCGCCATGTCTCCTGCCCGAACTGCAGCAAGGATGCCCGCCGCGAGACGGATACGATGGATACCTTCGTCGATTCGAGCTGGTATTTCACCCGCTTTACCGCGCCCTGGGAGGGAAAGCCGACCGATCCGGAGGCGGCAAACCGCTGGCTGCCGGTCGACCAGTATATTGGCGGCATCGAGCACGCGATCCTGCACTTGCTCTATTCCCGCTTCTTCACCCGCGCCATGCGCGAGACCGGTCACGTCGCCGCCACCGAACCTTTCAAAGGTCTTTTCACCCAGGGCATGGTGGTCCACGAAACCTATAGCCGCGGCGCCGGCGCCAACCGCGAATGGGTGGCACCCGCCGATATCCGCATCGACGAACTCGACGGCAAACGCCGAGCCTTCCTGTTGGCGAACAATGAGGAAGTTGCGATCGGCTCGATCGAGAAGATGTCGAAATCGAAAAAGAACGTTGTCGATCCCGACGATATCATCGCCTCCTACGGCGCCGATACCGCCCGTTTCTTCGTTCTGTCCGACTCTCCACCCGAGCGTGACGTCATCTGGTCCGAAGCGGGCGTCGAAGGCGCTCATCGTTTCACTCAGCGTCTGTGGCGCTTGATTTCCGAAGCAGCCGACGCGCTCTCCGCCGTGGTACCTGCGCCGGCAACCGATGGGGAGGCGTTGTCGATCTCCCAGGCCGCCCACAAGACGTTGAAGGCTGTCGAGAACGACTATGACAAGCTCTGGTTCAACAAGGCCGTTGCCCGAATTTATGAACTCGTCAACGCGCTGGCCGCACCGATGACGAGGGTTGCGGCAGGTGAGGGTGATGCCACCTATCGCGCGGCGGTGCGCGATGCCGCCGAGATTCTGATTCAGCTCGTCTCTCCGATGACGCCGCATCTGGCTGAGGAATGCTGGGCCGCGCTCGGCAATGAAGGCCTGCTTGCCCGGACAAGCTGGCCGCGATACGACGAAACACTCGTCATCGAAAACGATGTCGTCTTGCCGGTACAGATCAACGGCAAGAAACGCGCTGAATTGACAATTTCTCGCGATGCAGATCAGAATGCCGTCACCAACGCTGTGCTGGATCTGGATGCGGTGAAGAACGCGCTGAACGGACAGGCACCGAAGAAGATCATCGTGGTTCCCCAAAGGATTGTAAACATTGTCGTTTGATATCGCTTGCAAGCTGGCCCGCAATGCCGGCATCGCCATGATCCTTGGCTCGGCGGCTTTTCTCTCCGCCTGCCAGGTCCGACCGCTCTATTCCGAGAGTTCCGGTGTCGTCGAAAAGCTTTCCTCGGTCGGCTTTTCCCCAGCAAGCAGCCGCGTCGAGCAGCAGGTGCGCAATCGGCTGATCTTCCTTGCGTCGCGCGGTGCCGGTGAAGCGGTAAACCCGCAATATCAGGTTGAGATTCGCGCTACCTCGTCTGTTACCGATACGCTCCTGACGGATTCCTCGGACACGTCGCGCGCCGGCCGTGTGACCGTCAGCGTCACCTACACGCTGCGTTCGGCGACCGACAATCACGTGATCAAGGCCGGCAGCCGCGCTACCACGGCGCTGGTGGATTTTTCCGAACAGGAATTCGCCAAGCAGCGCGCGATCCGTGATGCCCAGAACCGCGCGGCGGATCAGGTGGCGGAATTCGTGGGAGCCGATATCGCCGCTGCCCTCAGCCGCTGAGGGCGGAGATGTGGCAGAGATAAAATCCCACGAATTCGAGACGTTCCTGCAGAAATCGGCGCGGAACTATCGGATTTACGTCATCTACGGGCCGGATCGTGGTCTTGTTTCCGAACGGGCAAGCCTGCTCGCCGGCAAGAGCGGTGTTGCTCTCGATGATCCCTTCTCGCTGACCAAGCTCGATATCGGCGACCTGCAGAAAGACCCCGGTCGGTTGGTAGACGAGGTCCATTCGATCGGTCTGTTCGGCGGCGAGAAACTAATCTGGATCCGCGGTGCCGCCAACGAGAAATACCTCGTCGATTCCTTGGCACTGCTGGCCGAAAAACCACTCGAAGCCGCCTATCTGATCGTCGAGGCTGGTGACCTCAAGAAGGGTTCCCTGCTGCGCAAGACCGCGGAAGCCGCCCGATCCGTCATGACGATCCCCTCCTACGCCGATGACAGCCGCGCCCTGAATGCATTGATCGACACGGAGCTCGGTGCAGAGAAGCTCGGCATTACGCCGCCCGCGCGACAAGCGCTGATCGCGTTGATCGGCGGCGACAGGATCGCTTCCCGAAACGAGGTGCGCAAGCTTGCCCTTTACTGCCGAGGCTTCGATACGGTCGAAGAACATCACGTTACCGAAATAATCGGCGATGCCAGCGCCATCTCGGTTGACGACGCCGTCGATGCCATCCTCGGCGGTGATCTCAACGCTTTTCTGCACGCCATGCAAAAAATCAGCAGCTCGAAAACCCCGATCTTTCTCGTGCTGCAGGCATGCCTGAAGCAGTTCCAGCTTCTGGATTCGATGCGCGCCGAAATGGATGAAAAACGGCTGCAGCCGCCTCAAATCATGCAGACAATGGGGCGGCATCTGCATTTCCGCCGCAAGCCGATCATCGAACAGGCGCTGCGCCAGTGGACCGCGGAAAGCATCGCCCGTGAATCCAATCGGCTACAGGCCGCTATTCTGCAAACCAGACGGCGGCAGGTTCTGGAAGACAGCGTGGCGATGCAAACGCTTCTGTCCACCACCCTTCAATCAGGCCGGAAATCCGCCTGACCAGCGCACGTCGGCCCAAAAAATCATAACCGATTTTCGGAAACACGATGCGTTGTTTCAAGGAGTTAAAGCGTCGGTGCTCTAGAGCATGATGCCGAAAAGTGTGAGCGGTTTTCGGACGACATCATGCTCTAACTATCTAATGTAGAACAGGATTCAGATTTTAGGCCGACCCGGCCTAAAATCATCCTGTTCTAGCGCCTCTCGAGCAAGCGGCAGATTTCCTCGAGCTGCTCTAGCGACTTATAGGAAATTTTGATCTGACCGCCGCTTGCCTTGTGATTGATCGCAACATCAAGGCCGAGCGCATCGGAAAGTGTCCGTTCCAGCGCCAGCGTGTCTGAATCTTTCTGATCTCGCCGCAAGGCCGCCTGCTGCGGCTCCGATTGGGCCTTGATATTGTTTTGCGCCAGTTTTTCCGCATCACGCACCGACATGCCCTTGGCAACGATCGTACGGGCAAGACTTGCCGGATCGGATGTCGAAACCAGTGCGCGCGCGTGGCCAGCCGATAGACTGCCGGCAGCAAGCAGATCGCGAACCGGATCAGGCAATTTCAACAGGCGCAACGAGTTGGCAACATGGCTGCGGCTTTTACCGATAATTTCGCCGAGGTCGTTCTGGGTGTAGCCGTATTCCGCGATCAGCTGCTCATAGCCCAAGGCCTCTTCGAGGGCATTGAGATCCGCGCGCTGCACGTTTTCAACAATGGCGATTTCCAACGCCGTCTTATCATCCACATCACGGATAATGACCGGAATCTCGATCAGCCCGGCAAGCTGAGCTGCGCGCCAGCGTCGTTCGCCGGCGATGATCTCATATCGATCCCGCGACATCGTCCGCACAACAATCGGCTGAACGATACCGTGTTGACGAATGGAGCTTGCGAGATCGTGCAGCTCCGAGTCATCGAAGAACCGACGGGGATTGCGGGGGTTGCGGCTGACGAACTCGATCGGGATCATTCTGTCGGCGCTGATAGTCCGCTCGGCTTCCACCGGGACAGGCTGATCCATTTCACCAATCAGCGCCGCAAGGCCGCGGCCCAATCGCCTCTTTGATACATCGTCATTCATGATCTACACTCACCTACACCCCTAAAATGACATCACGCGGCCAGTCTTTGCCGTTCTCGCTGGATGACCTCGGAGGCCAGCTGCAGATAGGCCTGACTGCCCGCGCACTTCAAGTCATAGAGAATAGCCGGCTTACCGTAGGACGGAGCCTCGGAAACCCGGACGTTGCGCGGAATTAACGTGTGGTAAACCTTGTCCCCGAGATGCGTACGCACGTCATTGACAACCTGCTGGGCAAGATTGTTGCGCGCATCGAACATCGTCAAGACGATACCCTGAATATCCAGACGCGGGTTCACCGTCCGCCGAACCTGGCTGACGGTCTCAAGCAGCTGGCTCAACCCCTCCAGCGCAAAAAATTCACATTGCAGCGGCACCAAGACCGAATGCGCCGCCGCCATAGCATTCATCGTCAGCAGATTGAACGACGGCGGGCAATCCAGAAGAATATAAGAAAACGCCATGGCTTCGGGCGACGACAGCGCTTTCCGCAATTTAAACACCCGATCGCTCTGCTGCGAGATTTCCATCTCGATGCCAAGAAGATCCATCGTCGACGGGACGATAAACAGATTGGGAACCGCTGTTTCGAGAGTCACTTCGGGGATCCCGCGATCACCGACCATCAGATCGTAGGAGGAAAGCTTGCGATCACGACGATCAATGCCGAGGCCTGTGCTGGCATTGCCCTGTGGGTCGAGATCGACGATCAGGACGCGCTCGCCGATAGCAGCAAGCGCCGTTGCCAGATTGATTGCTGTGGTCGTCTTGCCAACGCCACCTTTCTGATTTGCGATGGTGATAATCCGATGTCGTTCGCCAGCCATTGCCGCAATATCCGATCTGTTAAACCAAGCGCCGGAGATTTGATATTTCCAAAATAACAGATTCCTGCTCGACGGCGCTCTTATGTTCTACCAGATCGAATTCCCACCGACCACGTGCTTTGTCAATTTCCCTGAGGTAATCCCGGCCTTTGTGAAAGAAGCCACGACAATTTTCCTTGCCAAGCATCCAGGGGAATGAATAACCGATGAGCCCATCAAGATCCGCAAGGGCGCGCGCTGAAATCGCACCACATTCAGCAACCTCCGTATAAGCATCTTCGATTCGAATGCTATGGACGCTGCCACGCGCATTTGTCTCCCGCAGCGCTGTCCGCAGAAACGCTGCCTTTTTATGGTTGCTTTCGACCAGATGGACCCATCCGCCTTGCAGCTCGGCCAAAAAAATCGCCGTAATAATGCCGGGAAAGCCGCCCCCACTGCCGAGGTCAACCCAGGTAATCGGTTGAGGATGAATCTGAAAGACCTGGCTGCTATCAGCGATGTGCCGGTGCCACAGATCATCCAGTGTCGACGGCGCCACCAGATTGATTGCTTTTGCCCACTTCTGAAACAGCGCTGCAAAGTGTTGCAACCGTTCCTGTGTTTCACGTGAAACACGCAAACCGTTTAATTCCATTCTTGAAAGACTCTCAAATCTTGTAATCAAGCGCTATAGCGCTCGGCAGAGGATAGTCGACGCAAGTGCACGAGCAGCAACGCGATTGCCGCCGGCGTCATCCCTTCAACGATTGCAGCCTGGGCGATATTGAAAGGGCGAGCAGCACTGAGTTTGACCTTCAGCTCGTTCGAGAGACCGGACAGTGCGTCATAGTTGAAATCAAGCGGTATCTGCCGCTCCTCGTCGCGTTGCTGATCGGCAATCGCCGAGGCTTGTCGATCGAGATAAACCGAATAGCCTGCCTCGATTTCCAGCGCCTCCGCAACTTTCCGTCCAATCATGCCGAGCTTCTCCGGCCAAACATGCCGGAGCGCGGCGAAATCATAATTCGGATAGGACAATAAATCATACGCGGTTCGGCGCTGCCCATCGAGATTGATATTCAAGCCCGCGCGACGCGCCTCATTCGGTGTCACCGCCAGCGACTGCAACAGCGCCCGACTGGTTTCGATCTCTGCTTGATAGGATGTGAATCGCTGTACGCGCGCGTCACTGACGCAGCCAAGTCGCATGGCCAGCGGCGTTAAGCGCATATCGGCGTTGTCAGCCCGCAAACTCAGCCGATACTCCGCGCGCGATGTAAACATTCGATACGGCTCCGTAACGCCTCGCGACGTGAGATCGTCGATCATGACGCCAATATAAGAACTCGTCCGGCTAAAATGGAACGGATCCGAATCGCTGCTTCGCAATGCGGCATTCAGCCCGGCTGCCAGCCCCTGCGCGGCCGCCTCTTCATATCCGGTGGTGCCATTGATCTGGCCTGCCAGAAACAAGCCTCTCAGCCGTTTGACCTCCAGCGATGGCGTCAGCTCTCTAGGATCGACATGATCATATTCGATCGCATAGCCCGGTTGCAGTATTCTTGCCGCTTCGAGGCCGGGAATCGTTTTGATGAAGTCGGCCTGCACCTCCGCCGGCAAGGAGGTCGAAATCCCGTTCGGATAGACCGTGTCATCGTCCAGTCCTTCGGGTTCGAGAAAGACCTGATGTCCATCCCGCTCTCCGAATTTCACCAGCTTGTCTTCGATTGACGGGCAATAACGAGGCCCGACGCCTTCGATCTGCCCGGAATACATTGCCGAGCGCATGATGTTGTCGACAATGATGCGGTGGGTCGCTTCGGTCGTCCTGGTGACCCCGCATTCGATTTGTGGCGTGGTAATCGTGTCTGTCATAAAGGAAAAGGGGACAAGCTCCTCGTCAGCCCCCTGTCGACCGATGGATTGCCAGTCGATCGTCTTTCCGTCCAGCCGGGCGGGTGTGCCGGTCTTCAGACGTCCCAGCTGCAGCCCAAGGCGGGCGAGGGTCGCAGACAATCCGATCGACGGCGCTTCACCGACACGCCCGGCCGGTGTCTTTTCCGACCCGATATGAATAAGACCGCGCAGAAACGTTCCAGTGGTCAAAACCACCGCCGGCGCTTTCAGGGCCTGACCATCCTTCATGATCACGCCGGCAACGCAACCATCGACAACGTCCAGATCAAACGCATCGCCCTCGATGATATCCAAGTTCGGCGTCGCTTCGATCGCCGCCAGCATCGCCAGGCGATAGAGCTTTCGATCAGCCTGCGTCCGCGGTCCTCGGACAGCCGCGCCTTTCTTCTTGTTGAGCATCCTGAATTGAATGCCTGCAACGTCGGCGACCCGACCCATAAGGCCGTCCATCGCATCGATCTCCCGAACAAGATGGCCCTTGCCCAGCCCGCCAATCGCCGGATTACAGGACATGACCCCGATCGTGTCCCGCCTATGCGTAATCAGAGCGGTTTTTGCCCCGAGGCGCGCAGCTGCGCTGGCAGCCTCCGACCCCGCATGGCCGCCACCGATCACAATCACGTCGAAGACATTATCCGTCAATTCAAGACTCCATATCCGGCAGGCGTTTGAGGTGAAACCGTGCAGGCCTTTGGCTCCAAAGGTTTCACGTGAATCATTTGCCAATACAAAACTCCGAGAAGATCACCCCGAGCAATTGTTCGACATCCACTCGTCCGGTAATTCTACCCAAATACTCCGCGGCAATTCGCAGCTGCTCGGTCCGCAGTTCAAGATTCACCCCCGGCTGCGATACGGCCGCATCGAGCGCCGCTAAACATTTCGTGAGCGAATCCTTATGCCGCTGCCGGCTGGGGATTGCCATAGACAGGCCGGCAAAACGTCGCTCGACGATATCGCCGATCAACCGCCGTAACTCCGGCAGACCGTCACCCGTCGCGGTGGAAATCTGCAGATCATACCGACCCGAAGCTATTTCGGTCAGATCCTTCTTTGTCCCGACAGTAACATGCGGAGAGGACTGCTCCAAGTCGTCGGGAATCAGCGGTTTCGTCATGTCGATTAGCAACAGGACAAGATCGGCATCACGGAGTGCCACGCGCGCGCGCCGCACACCTTCCATTTCGACTTTGTCGTCCGCCTCGCGAAGACCCGCAGTGTCATAGAGCTTGATCAGGTAACCATCAATGTCGAGATCAACCTGCAGGACATCGCGGGTGGTTCCGGCAATCTCCGTCACGATTGCGACATCTCGACGCGCCAAAGCGTTCAACAGGCTCGATTTTCCAGCGTTCGGAGCACCGGCGATGACCACCTTGAAGCCGTCTCGGATAATCTCGCCGGCCGAAGCTCCCGCCAGGTGATCCTCGATATCGCTGCGAAGCTTCGCCATATCGGCCCAGACCGCATCCGATACCGACCCTGGAACGTCATCCTCGTCGGGGAAATCAAGTTCCGCCTCGATCAGCGCGCGGGCGCGCGTCAATCGTTCCGCCCACGTATCGTAAATTGCGGAAAGCCCGCCTGCGCTATGTTCGACCGCAAGGCGTCTTTGCATTTCGGTCTCGGCGCCAATGAGATCGGCCAGCCCTTCCACCTCGACCAGATCAAGTTTGCCGTTCTCGAAAGCCCGGCGGGAGAACTCACCCTCGACCGCCATCCGCACGCCCGGAATATCGCCAAGGGCCTGAAACAGCGCCGCTAGCACGGCTCTGCTGCCGTGGATCTGCAGCTCGGCAACATCCTCGCCGGTAAACGAATTCGGAGCAGGAAAAAACAGCACCAGGCCGCTATCGATCGGCTTATTGTTACGAGTCCGAATCGTTCGGTAAGACGCATACCGGGTTGCCGGAACGGATCCGACGAGCTTCACCAATATGTCTCTGGTCAGCGGGCCGCTGATTCGAACGACAGAAACACCCGAAGGCAGGGCGCCGCTCGATAGTGCATATATGGTATCGTTCAACATGGCCATATCGCCTGGTTCATCGGTTGGAATCGAAATCGATTCCTCTCAAATAGAAAAGCTGGCGGCATCGCGAGATGCCTCCAGCTTTAAGGGGTGAATCCGGCTAAGGATTATGTGTTCATCGATTCGAAGAAGTCGGAATTGTTCTTCGTCTGCTTGAGCTTGTCGATCAAGAATTCGACCGCATCGGTCGTGCCCATCGGAGCCAGGATACGGCGGAGCACGAAGATCTTCTGCAGATCCTGGCGCGGAACCAGAAGGTCCTCCTTACGCGTGCCGGACTTCAGGATGTCCATTGCCGGGAAGATGCGCTTATCGGCGACCTTGCGATCGAGGACGATTTCCGAGTTGCCGGTACCCTTGAATTCTTCGAAGATCACTTCGTCCATGCGGCTGCCAGTATCGATCAGCGCCGTCGCGATGATCGTCAAAGAGCCGCCTTCCTCGATGTTACGCGCCGCGCCGAAGAAGCGCTTCGGCCGCTGCAGAGCGTTGGCGTCCACACCGCCGGTCAGGACCTTGCCTGACGAGGGAACGACCGTGTTATAGGCACGGCCCAAGCGCGTGATCGAATCGAGCAGAATAACAACGTCGCGTCCGTGTTCGACAAGGCGCTTGGCCTTCTCGATGACCATCTCGGCCACCTGCACGTGACGCACGGCCGGTTCGTCGAAGGTCGAGGAGATTACCTCGCCGCGAACCGAACGCTGCATGTCGGTCACTTCTTCGGGGCGTTCATCGATCAGCAGGACGATCAGATAGCACTCCGGATGGTTGGCAGTGATCGAATGCGCGATGTTCTGCAACAACACGGTTTTGCCGGTACGCGGCGGTGCGACGATCAATCCACGCTGGCCCTTGCCGAGCGGCGCCACCAGGTCGATCACACGTGGCGACAGATCCTTGGTGGTGGGAAGATCGAGTTCCATCTTGAAGCGCTCGTTCGGATAGAGCGGCGTCAGATTGTCGAAATGAACCTTGTGACGGATCTTCTCCGGATCGTCGAAATTGATGGTGTTGACCTTGAGCAGCGCGAAATAGCGCTCGCCTTCCTTCGGCCCACGGATGGGGCCCTCGACCGTATCGCCGGTTTTCAGCGAAAAACGGCGGATCTGCGACGGGGAGATATAAATATCGTCCGGGCCCGGCAGGTAGTTCGCATTGGGCGACCGCAGGAAGCCGAAACCGTCCTGCAGCACTTCGACGACGCCTTCGCCGATGATTTCGACATCCTGGCTGGCAAGCATCTTGAGGATCGCAAACATCAGCTCTTGCTTGCGCATCGTGCTTGCATTCTCGACCTCGAGCGATTCGGCAAATGCCAGCAGATCCGTCGGGGATTTACTCTTAAGTTCCTGAAGCTTCATTTCAGCCATGAAGTGACCAATACTCTTTTCAATTTCAAAGGGGAAAGGCGATGTTGGGTCGTATTCGGTACCGCGAAAGGGCTCGCAGACGACTGAACTCTACACACATGCCACGTAGATGAGATGCGCGGAAAATAGCGACTCGCAATCGCTGCCGCAAGAGGGCTGCTTAAAATGAAGCAAATTTAACCTGAGGACGATTTTCCTCAGAACGGCTTCACCACGACGAGGATGACGATCAGGATCATCAGCAGTGTCGGGGCTTCGTTCATGAACCGCCAATAGCGCGCCGAGCGGCGGTTTTCATCCCGCTCGAAAGCCCTGACGGCGCGGCTGAAGAACATATGAACACCGGTCAGCAGTACGACGAGACCGATCTTGGCATGCAGCCAGCCGCCCTGGAATCCATAAACCGACCAGGCGAGATAGAGCCCGAATATCCACGTCAGCATCATCGCCGGCGTCATGATGAT
>NZ_VSZV01000356.1:0-22937 GCF_008919455.1 Rhizobium sp. PEPV16 | reverse complement strand
CCGACGCTCCATCACCTTGAAGGTTTCCGACTGCACCGAGCCGGGCTCCGCATCGGTGTGATAGATGAACAGCCGCGGCATGTAGAACAGCCCAGCCATCCAGGAAATGACCGCGATGATATGCAGCGCCTTAATCCAGAGATAGAGATTATCGGGATTCCAGGCAAAAAGCCCGACCGCCATCAGCGCAAAGAAGGCCAGCGCAAAATGAGCCCGGCGCCGGGCGTAGGCGCCAGATCTCCGATCGGTTTGATTTTCCATCGTCACGCCCCGCCTCGCACGCGATCCACCAGCAGACGCACATGCTCTGGGTCGGCCTGCGGTGTAATGCCGTGACCGAGATTGAAGATCAGCGGACCATTGCCGAGATGCTGCAGAATATCATCGATGCCTTCCTCCAGCGCCCGGCCGCCGGCAACGACACGCATCGGATCGAGGTTGCCCTGAACCGGTCCATCCTTTTGAAGTTCGGCCGCAAAGGCCAGCGGGACCGACCAGTCGAGGCCGATCGCATCAGCACCCGTCTTCTGGCGATAGGTCTTGAGCTGGTAGCCGGCGCCCTTGGCAAAGGCGATGATGCGAGCATGCGGCCGTTGTGATTTGACCGAAGCAATCATCCGCGCAACCGGCCTGATCGCGAACGCCTCGAACTCCTTCTCGCCGAGAACACCTGCCCAGGAATCGAAGATCTGCACGGCATCGGCGCCAGCATCGATCTGGGCGACGAGATAATCGGCCGATACGTCGGCAAGCAGCATCAGCAGATGCTCGAAAGCGCGAGCATGCTTGTAGGCGAAGAGTCGGGCAGGGGCCTGATCCGGCGTGCCGTGACCGGCGATCATGTAGGTCGCAACCGTCCATGGCGCGCCGCAGAAACCGAGCAGCGTCGTCTCCGCTGGCAGTTCTTCACGTAGCCGCCGTACCGTTTCCAGAACCGGCCTGAGATAATCGACAACCTCTTCGCCGTTCAAACTGCCGATCCCGGCTTCATCGATCGGATCCATCTCCGGACCATGGCCCTCGGTGAACCGGACATTTCGCTTCATTGCGTCTGGAATGACCAGGATGTCGGAAAACAGAATGGCCGCATCGAAGCCATAGCGGCGGATCGGCTGCAAGGTCACTTCGACGGCGTGCTCAGGCGTGTAGCAGAGATCGAGAAAACTCCCTGCCTTTGCCCGAGTCTCCCGATATTCCGGAAGATAACGTCCTGCCTGTCTCATCAGCCAGAGAGGAGGAGGGGAGAGGCTTTCGCCACTCAAAACCCTCATGATCTTTCGCCGCGTATCGCTCAAGCGCTTCTTCCCTATAAAAACAAAGATCTTTTAAAAGGTTTCTATTTCTTAGAGTCGGTGACTATCAAGGATTAAAATCCATCCACCGCCGATGCCATTTGTCGCGCGGCTGCAAAAGAACATCGGAAAGATTGTCCATCTCGTCCAAATTTCGGGGAGAAGCCGAATCCGAAAATGATTCCAAATCCTTCCAGCTCGGCGATTTTTCTCATAACTGTGGATAGGCTGTGGACGAGCTTTCAAGAAGCCTAGCCCTTCCCCATCGTCCACAGGGCCAATCGAAACCGATCCGCAGAATCCGAAATGTGGATAAGGAGGCATGTTTTCCCTTGCCGGAGACCGCCTTGCCGCCGTAGCTCTGTTTCATCCAGTCTTTTCAACAGGCAGCGGAAAATAGCGTGGAGAACAGAACGAACTTCTTTCATCTGCATCTGATTTCTGACTCAACGGGAGAGACTCTTATCTCCGCCGGGCGCGCCGCGTCGGCACAGTTCAGATCGGCGCAGCCGATCGAACATGTCTATCCGCTGATCCGCAATCGCAAGCAGCTGCTGCCGGTTCTGCAGGCGATCGATGACGCCCCCGGCATCGTGCTCTACACCATTGTCGACCGGGAGCTTGCGAGCCTGATCGATGAACGCTGCATCGAGATGGGCGTGGCCTCGGTGAATGTGCTGGAGCCGGTGATGAATGCCTTCCAGATCTATCTCGGCGCCCCGTCTCGCCGTCGTGTCGGGGCCCAGCATGTGATGAATGCCGGCTACTTCGCGCGCATCGAAGCGCTGAATTTCACCATGGATCACGATGACGGCCAGATGCCCGACGATTACAACGATGCCGATGTCGTGATCATCGGCATCAGCCGTACGTCGAAAACACCGACCAGCATCTACCTCGCCAACCGAGGCATCAAGACGGCGAACATTCCAATCGTCTATGGCGTGCCATTGCCGGAGAGCCTCTTCGTCGCGAGTAAACCGCTGATCGTCTGCCTGATCGCCACCACCGACCGTATTTCCCAGGTGCGGGAAAATCGTGTGCTCGGGGTGACGCAGGGTTTCGATCGCGAACACTACACCGATCGCGCCGCGATTTCGGAGGAGCTGAAATATGCCCGCTCTCTCTGCGCCCGCCACAACTGGCCACTGATCGACGTTACCCGCCGTTCAATCGAGGAAACAGCCGCGGCAATCGTTGCCCTGCGGCCGAAGCTGCGCTAAGCGCTGACGAAAAGCCGGCACGCCGAGGAACCACCCATGACGCCGAAACTCATCCTTGCATCGTCGAGCCCCTTTCGCCGGATGCTGATGGAAAATGCAGGTCTGTCCTTCGAGGCGCATGCCGCAAGGATTGATGAACGGGCCGTTGAAGCGCCGCTGGAAAAAGCCGGCGCTAAGCCTGATGCCGTGGCCCTCGTCCTGGCCAGGGCCAAGGCCGAGGAAGTCAGCAGCCGTTTTCCGAAGAGCCTGGTCATCGGTTCGGATCAAACGATGTCGCTCGGCGACAACGTCTTCCATAAGCCGAACGACCTGGCCGACGCGGCTAGCCATCTTCAAGTCCTTTCGGGCGTAACCCATCGATTGAATAGCGCCGTCGCGATCGTCAGCGACGGCGTAGTCTTGTGGGAACATCTTGAGCATGCGGAATTAACGATGCGGCCGCTGACGATGGATTTCATCGCCAGACATCTGGCGCGGGTTGGCGAACGGGCGCTTTCCAGCGTCGGCGCCTACCAATTGGAGGGGGAGGGCATCCAGCTCTTCGAAAAGATCGAGGGTGATTATTTCACCATTCTCGGCCTGCCGATGCTGCCGCTTTTAAAAAAATTGCGAGAACTCGGAGCGATCGATGGGTGATTCACGTGAAACATTGGGGCCAAAAGCATTTGTCACGGGCTTTCCCATCAAACATTCGCGCTCGCCATTGATCCACGGATATTGGTTGAAGACGCTCGGCCTGCCAGGCAGCTACCGCGCTCATGAAGTGGCACCCGAGGCCTTTGCCGATTTCATTCACTCGTTGAAGGATGGCAGTTCCGGTTTTACCGGAGGCAATGTCACCATTCCTCACAAGGAATTGGCGTTCCGGCTCGCCGACAAGCCGGACGCGCTATCGTCCGAACTCGGCGCAGCGAACACGCTCTGGCTGGAGGATGGCGCTCTGCATGCGACGAATACCGACGGTCGCGGCTTCATCGCCAATCTCGACGAACGCCATCCGGGCTGGGACCGGCATTCCACGGCCGTCGTCTTTGGCGCCGGCGGCGCCAGCCGGGCGATCATCCAGGCGGTCCGTGATCGCGGTTTCAAGGAGATCCACGTCGTCAACCGCACCATCGAACGCGCGCACGAGCTCGCGGATCGTTTTGGCCCGCGTGTCCAGGCCCATCCGGCCGGGGCGCTTGCCGAAGTCATGAAAGGCGCAGGCCTCTTCATCAATACCACCTCGCTCGGCATGGACGGTGAGCCGGCGCCGCAACTCGATTTCTCGCCCCTTGCAGCCGATGCCGTTGTCACCGATATCGTCTACGTGCCCTTGAAGACGCCGATCCTGGCCCAAGCGGAAGAGCAAGGATTTCCCATCGTCGATGGTCTCGGCATGCTCTTGCACCAGGCCGTGCCCGGGTTCGAGAAATGGTTCGGCCAGCGTCCGATCGTCGACGCGGCGCTGCGTGCGCTCATCATCGCGGATATGGGCGCACACTGATGCTGAAGATCGGCCTCACCGGCTCCATCGGAATGGGAAAATCGACAGCGGCAAAGCTCTTCGCCGATGCCGGAATCCCGGTGAACGATTCGGATGCCGTGGTCCACGATCTCTATGCCGGCGAGGCAGCACCCCTGGTGAATGGCGCTTTCCCCGGCACGATGAAGGATGGAGCAGTCGACCGGCGTGAACTCGGCCGCCAGCTCGCTCTTAATCCTGACGGCTTTAAACGCCTGGAAGCGATCGTCCATCCGCTGGTTCGCAAACGCGAGACGGAATTTCTGAAGCGACAACGCGCCGCCGGCGCCGACATGGTATTGCTCGATATTCCACTACTTTTCGAAACCGGCGCCGAGGCAAGAGTGGATGTCATCGTCGTCGTCAGCACTGATCCACAGATTCAGCGCCAAAGGGTGCTTGCGCGCGACGGCATGACCGAGGAAAAATTCGACATGATTCTCTCACGCCAGACGCCGGACACGGAAAAACGGCGCCGGGCCGATTATCTGATCGACACCAGTCACAGTATCGCGACGACGAGGGAACGGGTGTTCGAGATCGTCGCCGACTTGAAAACGCGGATTGCCAAGGGAGATTTCCGGAATGCGTGAGATCATCTTCGATACGGAAACAACCGGCCTCGACAACCGCGCCGACCGCATCATCGAAATCGGCGGCATCGAGCTCTTCAATCATTTCCCCACCGGCAACACCATCCATATCTTCATCAATCCTGGAGATCAGAAGGTTCATCCGGATGCGCTCGCCGTGCACGGCATCACCGATGAATTCCTGAAGGACAAGCAGCCTTTCGCGGAAGTCGCCGAACAAATCCTTACATTCTTCGGCGATGCGAAGTGGATTGCCCATAACGCCACCTTCGATATGGGCTTCATCAACGCGGAATTCGCGCGGATCGGTTTGCCGCCAATCCTGCCGGAACGGGTGCTCGACACGCTGTCGATGGCGCGGCGCAAACACCCGATGGGACCGAATTCGCTCGATGCGCTTTGCCGGCGCTACGGCATCGATAATTCGCACCGCACCAAACACGGCGCGCTGCTCGACTCCGAACTGCTTGCCGAAGTCTATATCGAGATGATCGGCGGCCGGCAGGCGGCCTTTGGCCTGAGCATATCAGGAACATCGGGCCAGGCTCGCCACGGCGAAACGGCAATGGAAGACGATGTGGTGATTGCTGCCGTGCTCGAGCGGCCCCGGCCGCTCGCCCCGCGCCTCAGCCAAATCGAGGAGCAGGCGCATGAGGCGCTCGTCGCCAAGCTCGGTGAAAAAAGCGTCTGGGCGAAATACGCCAACCTCGATTAAACCGGTCCTCAATTGAAAATGCCCGGGACCAGCCCGGGCATCCGCATTTCAGATAAGAAAGAGCCGGTCAGTTCGGAACGGCCTGAACCTTGGCGCGGGCCTGTTCTTCGGCAACGCGCTGAGCGAACATCTGCGTGAAGTCGATCGGGTCGATCATCAGCGGCGGGAAACCGCCGTTGCGGGTGACGTCGGCGATGATCTGACGAGCGAAGGGGAAGAGCATGCGCGGGCACTCGATGAAGAGAACCGGCAGCATGTGTTCCTGCGGGAAACCGGCAACGCGGAAAACGCCGCCATAGGTGAGTTCGGCATGGAAAACCGTCTTGTCGCCGTCCTTGGCTTCGGCATTCAGCGACAGTACGACATCGAAATCCGTATCGGAAAGCGGGTTGGCGTTGACGTTCACATTGATGTTGATCGTCGGCGCCTTGTCGCGGGCCTGCAGCGAACGCGGCGCACCGGGATTTTCGAAGGACAGATCCTTGGTATATTGCGCAAGGATCGAAAGGGTGGGGTTGGCCGCACCGTTGCTGTTGTTATCGTCTGCCATTGGCTTTTCCTCGAGGGGCATGGGAATGGTGCCGCCATCTAACATTTCAGGGAAGGGCTTACAACCCTGGGCGCTTGGCTCGGTTGATCAGCCGCAGTGCCTCAATCGCTAAGATGCTTGCCGGACCACGGCGAGTTGCGATCCGGCTCCCTATGATAGTCCTCCTCGTCGAGATCGACCACCTTCGAGTTCGGCTTGCGGTCGCGGAAATCGGATTGCGGACCGGAGGAAGAGCCGCCCTTGGCATTGACGACGACGAAGCGTTTGGCGATCGCACGCCAGACGAGATCGCGCACCGGCGGAATGAGAATGAGGATCGCGATGATATCCGTGAGGAAGCCGGGAATGATCAGGAGCAGCGAGGCGATAACGTTCATCGCCGGCCGCAGCAGGTCGCGGCCCGGCATCATCCCATTTCGTCCTTCGCTCGACATGCGGCGCAAAATACCGATGCCCTGCCGGCGCAGCAGAACCACGCCGAGAACGAAACCCAGCATGACGAGAACAAGCGTCAGCCACAATCCGATAGCCTGGCCGACGACGACGAAACCGGCAATTTCGGCGAACGGCAGCAGCAGAATGAAGGCCGGCAGGATCGAAAAACGCATGTCCGTCATGTCCCGGGCTCGCCGGTCTCCTCTTGGCGCCGGCGAAGATGCCAGCCATCATTTGAATCATCTGTATAGGCAGACTATATGGGAGTACAAATCAGAGATGTTAACGGCGGCTGCGATACGATATGAGTTCGAACGACTTCATCACATTATTTTTCCTGGTAGCGGCTGTGCTGATTTTCTTTCAGCTCCGCTCCGTGCTCGGGCGCCGTACAGGAAATGAGAAGCCGCCGCGCGATCTCTATACACCGCGGGATGCTGCTCCGGCCGAAGCCGCCGATGCCGGCAAGGTCGTGACGCTGCCGCGGCGCGATGCGACGACGGAGGATGAAGATCGCTTCGCCGCCATCGATGCTTTCGCGGCGCCCGGAACGCCGCTCAACGAATCGCTGCGTGCGCTGAACAAGGCCGACCCCGCCTTCAGCCCGAAGGAGTTTCTGAACGGCGCCCGCATGGCTTACGAGATGATCGTCATCGCCTATGCCGATGGCGACCGGAAAACGCTGAAGAACTTGCTGTCGCGCGAAGTCTATGACGGCTTCGATGCGGCGATCGGCGAGCGCGAAGCTCGGGGCGAGAAGGTGAAGTCCACTTTCGTCGGCATCGATAAGGCCGAAATCACCCATGCGGAGACGAAGGGCAGCGAAGCGCAGATCACCGTGCGCATCGCCAGCCAGCTGATATCGGCCACCTACGACAAGGCGGATGTGCTGATCGAAGGCGACGCCGAAAACGTCGCCGAGGTCAACGACGTCTGGACCTTTGCTCGCGACACCCGCTCGCGCGATCCGAACTGGAAACTCGTGGCGACCGAATCGGAACATGAGTGACCACGCATCGGACTTCGTCCTGCAGGCCATAAGCTTCGACACTCTGGAAGGCTGGAAGGATGATGATCCCTCCGGCCTTTTTGAAGTCATGCGAAGCTGCCGGCGGCAGATCGCCGATGTCAAACCGTACCGCACCGGATCGCTGGGCCTGAGCTCGGAAGACCTCCTTCCGCTTCTCGCCGCCGCCGAAGAATTCACGCCGTCATCTCCGGAATCGGCGCGCGCCTTTTTCGAGACGCACTGCCGGCCCTTTCTGATTCGCCGCAAGGACGGCAATTCCGGTTTCGTCACCGCCTTCTACGAACCTGATATCGACGTGTCGGATCGGCCGGACGAAATTTTCCGTTTTCCTTTCTACCGGCGTCCGGACGATCTGATCGATCTCGACGACGCCAATCGGCCCGCCGGGCTCGACAAGGCCTATGCTTTCGGCCGTCTGCATGGGGGACACGTCACTGCCTATCCGGACCGCCGCGCCATCGATCAGGGATTTCTCGAGGGCCGCGGCCTCGAAATCGCCTGGGCGAAGTCGAAGGTCGATGTCTTCTTCGTGCATGTGCAAGGTGCTGCCCGCCTACGCTATGAGGATGGTCGTATCGGCCGCATCACCTATGCGGCGAAGGCCGGCCATGCTTTCTCGGCGATCGGCAAGCTGCTGATCGAGCGCGGCGAGATCGATCGGGCCGAGATTTCGATGCAGGCGATTCGGGCCTGGCTGGCGCGAAATCCCGAGCGCGTCGACGAGGTGTTATGGCATAACCGTTCTTATATTTTCTTCCGTGAAGCGCCGGTTGCCGATCCGCAGGCAGGTCCGATCGCGGCCGCTAAGGTGCCGCTTCTCGCCGGGCGCGCGCTTGCGGTCGACCGGATGATCCATACCTTCGGCTTTCCCTTTTTCATTCGCGCTGAAAGTCTCACCCATCTCGACCAGGGGCGGCCGTTCCGCAGGCTGATGCTGGCGCTCGATACCGGTTCGGCGATCGTCGGGCCGGCGCGGGGTGATATCTTCACCGGCTCGGGGGATATGGCCGGGGAAAGTGCCGGCACGGTCCGCAACGAGGCCGATTTCACCATCCTCATTCCCAATGCCGCCGCTGGACGATTCGACTGATGGCCAGGGATCGCAAGCTCAGCGCCGACGAGAGGATCCTCTGGGGCAAGGTCGCCCGCAGCACGCGGCCGATGCCCGGCAAGGCCTTTCTTGCCGAAGCCGAAGCGGCGGCCGAACGGAAGCAGGAAAAGCAGACACCCGCCACATCCATGCCGCTGCAGCCGACAGCACCGCCAACGGCGAAGCCATCGGCCGGGGTCCATCATCCGCTGGAGAAGCCGGTCAAGCGGAAGATCGCCAAGGGCCGGCTGGCGCTCGAAGCGCGGATCGACCTGCACGGGTTGGTGCAGAGCCAGGCCCATGCCATCCTTCTCGATTTCCTGATCCGCGCCCACGAGCGCGGCATGCGCCATGTGCTTGTGATTACGGGCAAGGGCAGCTCGATGGGCAGCGACGGCGCGCTGAAGCGTGCTGTGCCTCTTTGGTTCTCGAAGCCGGAATTCCGCTACCTGATCTCCTCCTATGAGTCGGCCGCACAACATCATGGCGGTGAGGGTGCGCTTTACATTCGCCTGTCGCGACGGCATGGGGAAAGGCCATGACACCCTTCGGAGAGGCGGTTCGCAGGTTGCGGGCGCGCAAGGGCGTCTCGCAGAAGGAGATGGCGGAAGCGCTGAATGTCTCTCCTGCCTATCTCTCGGCGCTCGAACATGGAAAGCGTGGTTTGCCGACATTCGATCTGCTGCAGCGCATCGCCGGTTACTTCAACATCATCTGGGATGAAGCCGAGGAACTGTTCCTTCTCGCCCGCTCTTCGGACCCGCGCGTCGTGATCGACACCTCCGGCCTGCCGCCGGAATATACCGAATTTGCCAACCGGCTGGCCCGGCGGATTCGCAACCTTGACAGTGCAGAGATAGGCCGGCTATCGGCTCTTCTCGAAAAAGGCGGCAAAGGCGACGGAAAAGCGTCATAATCCCCTGTTTTATGCCTTGTTTTAGGGGCTTGCCATTGGGAAGTGGGTTCAAAAAACCTATATACGAGAGTGAAGAAAGCCGGTGATTCGCAAGGCGCGCCGCAGCTTTACGACAACAGGGAAAATCTCGACAGAATGAGCGATACATCCGCGACGGAAAACGGCGTAAGCACCGAATATGGCGCAGATTCCATCAAGGTTCTGAAGGGCCTCGATGCCGTGCGCAAACGCCCCGGCATGTATATCGGCGATACCGACGACGGCTCCGGCCTTCATCATATGGTTTATGAAGTCGTCGACAACGCGATCGACGAAGCGCTTGCCGGCCATGCCGACGTCGTCACCGTCACTCTCAATCCGGATGGTTCGGTGACCGTCACCGACAACGGTCGCGGCATCCCGACGGACATTCACACCGGCGAAGGCGTGTCGGCGGCCGAAGTCATCATGACGCAGCTTCATGCCGGCGGTAAATTCGACCAGAATTCCTACAAGGTTTCCGGCGGCCTGCATGGCGTCGGCGTCTCCGTCGTCAACGCCCTGTCCGTCTGGTTGAAGCTGAAGATCCGCCGTCACGACAAGATCCACGAAATGAGCTTCACCCATGGTGTGGCCGATGCTCCGCTGAAGGTTACGGGCGACGCGCCGAATGAGACCGGCACGGAAGTAACTTTCATGCCGAGCACCGACACCTTCACCATGACAGAGTTCGACTACGGCACGCTGGAGCATCGCCTTCGCGAACTTGCCTTCCTGAATTCAGGCGTTCGCATCCTGCTGACCGATAAGCGCCATTCCGATATCAAGCAGGAAGAACTGCGTTATGACGGCGGCCTCGAGGCTTTCGTCGCTTATCTGGACCGCGCCAAGAAGTCTCTCGTCGACAAGCCTGTCGCCATCCGCGGCGAAAAGGACGGCATCACCGTCGAAGTCGCGATGTGGTGGAACGACAGCTATCATGAGAACGTGCTCTGCTTCACCAACAACATCCCTCAACGCGACGGCGGCACGCATATGGCCGGCTTCCGCGCGGCGCTGACGCGCCAGGTCGTTTCCTATGCCGACAGTTCCGGCATCACCAAAAGGGAAAAGGTAACGCTGCAGGGCGAAGATTGCCGCGAAGGCCTGACGGCGGTTCTGTCGGTCAAGGTGCCGGATCCGAAATTCTCCTCGCAGACCAAGGATAAGCTCGTTTCCTCGGAAGTCCGTCCTGTTGTCGAAAGTCTCGTCAACGAGGCACTAAACACCTGGTTTGAAGAACATCCGAGCGAAGCCAAAATCCTCGTCGGCAAGGTCGTCGAGGCAGCCGCCGCCCGCGAAGCCGCCCGTAAGGCCCGCGAGTTGACACGCCGCAAGGGCGCACTCGATATCGCTTCGCTGCCGGGCAAGCTTGCCGACTGCTCCGAGCGTGATCCGACAAAATCCGAAGTCTTCCTCGTCGAGGGCGATTCTGCCGGCGGCTCGGCCAAGCAGGGCCGCTCGCGCGAGAACCAGGCAATCCTGCCGCTGCGCGGCAAGATCCTGAACGTCGAGCGTGCCCGTTTCGACAAGATGCTGTCGAGCCAGGAAATCGGCACATTGATCACCGCGCTCGGTACCGGCATCGGGAAGGACGAGTTCAATGTCGAAAAGCTGCGCTACCACAAGATCATCATCATGACGGACGCCGATGTCGACGGCGCCCATATCCGCACCCTGCTGCTCACCTTCTTCTTCCGCCAGATGCCGCAACTGATCGAGCGCGGTCATCTCTATATCGCCCAGCCGCCGCTCTATAAGGTCTCGCGCGGCAAGTCGGTGCAATATCTGAAGGATGAGAAGGCGCTCGAAGAATATCTCATCAGCCAGGGCCTGGAAGATGCTTCGCTGAGGCTCGGTAGCGGCGAAGTTCGCGCCGGCCAGGATCTGCGCGAGGTCATCCTCGATGCTCTGCGTATGCGCGCGCTGCTCGACAATCTCCATTCGCGCTACAATCGTTCCGCCGTCGAACAAGCGGCGATTGCCGGAGCACTCAACGCCGAGCTCGCCAGCGATCCGGTAAGAGCGCTGGCGCTGGCAAACGAAGTGGCTGGACGCCTCGACATCATCGCCGAGGAAACCGAGCGCGGCTGGCGGGGCGATCTGACAAGTGATGGCGGCCTGCGCCTCGAGCGCATGGTCCGCGGTGTCAGGGAACTCGTCGTGCTCGACATGGCGCTGATCGGTTCTTCGGATGCCCGTCACATAGACCAGCTGACGGCACGCCTCAAGGAAATCTATCAGACGCCGCCGTCGCTGCATCGCCGCGAAGGCGACGTCGAAATCTCCGGCCCACGCGCCCTGCTCGATGCGATCTTCGCAAGCGGCCGCAAGGGCCTCACCATGCAGCGCTACAAGGGTCTTGGCGAGATGAATGCCGAGCAGCTCTGGGAAACGACGCTTGATCCGAATGTTCGCTCGCTGCTGCAGGTCAGGGTCAACGACGCCACCGACGCCGATGGTCTCTTCGCCCGCCTGATGGGTGACGAAGTCGAGCCGCGGCGCGAATTCATCCAGGAGAATGCGCTGAGCGTTGCAAACCTCGATATCTGATCGATATCTCTTCAATAGAAAGCCCCGCGGTCGCAGGACGGCGGGGCTTTCGCTTGTCTTGATATCTGCTCAGTTCACGACGAAACGGCCGTCAAAGGCGAGCTCGGAGAGCGGCTTTCGCTGGCTGGGGAATTCGCGCGCCTGATTGCGTTCGGAAAGAACGCTCTTGTCGGCCAGGCGGCCGACGGCGACGCCTGCTTCGACCCGGTATCCCTCGGGAATGGCGAACGCCTGCCTGATCTCCTCATGCTTGATGCCGCCCATGCCATGGGCATAAAAACCGGAGAGGCGCGCCTGCAGCGCCAAGTATCCCCAGGCCGCACCCGCATCGAAGGAATGGGTGTAGCTCGGCTTTTCCTCAGCCGAGCCGGCAGCCCCGGTGAAGGCGCGCGACACGACGAAGATCAGCGCTGATGCATGCCTGGCCCACTCCTGGTTGGAATCGTTGAGCAAGGCGACGAATTTCTCCCAATGCTCCGATCCCTTGAGGCCATAGATGAAGCGCCAGGGCTGCTGGTTGGAAGAGGACGGCGCCCAATGGGCGGCGTCGAGCAGACTGAGCAGCTGCTTTTCCTCAATGATTTCGCCGGTGAAGGCGCGCGGCGACCAGCGGTCGAGAAAGATCGAATCGATGGGATAGTCCGATTCGCGGCTATTGCTCTTCGTCATGCTTGTTCCATGGCTTGGGGAAGAATTTGGATCGGGTCGGCTTAGTTCGTCCAGACGATGTCGAGTTCTTCGCGGAAGGCGAAGCGCTTCAGATGATCGTCGATGACGTGCTGCATCCTTTCCTGTTGCGAGGGATCGGCGACGGAAAGTGTCATGGTCAGCGCCGCATCGTCGGCCGCAAATGTCACCTCGGCCGTATCGCTGAACGGCACCCGGCCCTTCTGAGGATCGAATTCGACGCTGAATTTATGGCTCCAGTGTTTGCAGAGCTGCTGCAGGTAGCGGCTCGCATGTTCGGTCTGCACGACGGCTTTCGAGAGATGCATTTCAAGCTCCACGTCATCTTGTAAAGCAGAGACATATTTCCTGCTTCACCGGCTTGGCAAGCGCAGCATCGTCGCAGTTTGGGTGTACAGACTGTCTTCATAAAAGCGGCCTCACGCCGGCGTCGAAGCGGGGTAATGAACCAGTTCGTCAATCGATCGGGGAGTTGTGCATGCTGGTGAACGGAAAATGGACGGAAGACTGGCAGCCCGTTCAGGCAAAGGACGAAAAGGGCGGCTTCGTCCGCCAGACCTCGAGTTTCCGCAATTGGGTGACCCCGGATGGTAGCGCCGGGCCGACCGGCGAAGGCGGCTTTGAAGCCAGCGCCGGCCGTTACCATCTCTATGTCGCCTATATCTGCCCCTGGGCCTCGCGCACCCTGATCGGCCGCAAGCTCAAGGGCCTGGAAGATATCATCTCGGTCTCGGTCGTCGAGCCGCTGCTGGGCAAGCAGGGCTGGCGCTTCGGTGACTATCCCGGCGCGACGGAGGATCACGTCAACGGCGTAACCTATATGCATGAAATCTATACCAGGGCAGCACCCGATTTCACCGGCCGGGCCACCGTACCGGTTCTCTGGGACAAGCAGAAAAAGACCATCGTCAACAATGAATCCGCCGATATTCTGCGTATGCTGAACAGCGGCTTCGGCGGTCTGGCAAAAAATCCGATCGATCTTTATCCAGCGGAGAGGCGCACCGAGATCGATGCTTTCAACGATTGCATCTATCCTGCCCTCAACAACGGTGTCTACCGCGCCGGTTTCGCCACCACGCAGATCGCCTACGAAGAAGCCTTTGCCGACGTGTTTTCCTGCCTCGACTGGGCCGAGCAGCAGTTCGAGGGCCGGTCTTTTCTCTTTGCCGATCACCCCACCGAGACCGATATCCGGCTTTTTGTAACGCTGGTGCGCTTCGACGTCGCCTATCACGGCATCTTCAAATGCAATCTGCGCCGGCTTTCCGACTATGCCAATCTGCGCGCCTTCTGTCGCCGAATGCTGGATTGGCCGGGCATCGGTGAAACGGTGAATCTCGATCATATCAAGCGCGGCTACTATTCGATCGAAAGCCTCAATCCAACGAAGATCATTCCCTCCGGCCCGGATCTGGCGGAAATTTTTTAGAGCATGATGCCGGCGGGTACGGGCGGCTTTCGGCAGAAAATCATCCGAATCGCGGCGAAGCCGTACCGCTTCCCGGCAAAGCCGTAATGACACCGATGAATAATTCGTTCATAGGTGGCTGCAAATCCGTTTTCAATGAGGAGGAATTCCATGAAGCTGATGCGTGTTGGCGAAGCAGGCAGTGAAAAACCAGCGCTTCTCGATGCCGATGGCAAAATTCGCGATCTTTCCGGTCATGTCGCCGATATCGGCGGCGAAGCGATCAGCCCGGCAGGCCTTGCAAAGATTGCGGCGATCGATCAGAAGAGCCTTCCGGAAATCGCACCCGGTCGCATCGGCGCCTGCGTCGCGGGCACTGGCAAGTTCATCTGCATTGGCTTGAATTATTCGGATCATGCTGCCGAAACCGGTGCGACCGTGCCGCCCGAGCCGATCATCTTCATGAAAGCAACATCCGCAATCGTTGGACCGAACGACAACGTCATCATCCCGCGCGGTTCGGAAAAGACCGATTGGGAAGTCGAGCTCGGCGTCGTCATCGGCAAAACCGCCAAATATGTGACGGAAGCCGAAGCGCTGGATTATGTCGCCGGTTATTGCGTTTCCAATGACGTTTCCGAGCGCGCTTTCCAGACCGAGCGTTCCGGTCAGTGGACCAAGGGCAAGTCCTGCGACACCTTTGGCCCGATCGGCCCCTGGCTTGTGACCAAGGATGAAATTGCCGAACCGCAGAACCTCGGCATGTGGCTGACGGTCAACGGCCAGAAGATGCAGAACGGTTCATCGAAAACGATGGTTTACGGGGTTGCGTTCCTCGTCTCCTATCTCAGCCAGTTCATGTCGCTGCATCCCGGTGACGTAATCTCGACCGGCACGCCTCCGGGCGTCGGCATGGGCCTCAAGCCGCCGCGTTATCTCAAGGCCGGCGACGTGGTCGAACTCGGCATCGAAGGTCTCGGCACGCAGAAGCAGACCTTCGTAGCGGATCGTTAACGACGCTTCCTGTTGAGAAACTTAAGTTTTCAGGTCGATTATGATGCCGGGGATCAATTCTCCGGCATTTCTTGTGTGGGTCTGGTGCGTCAATGTTGCTGTGCAACAAAAACCTGTTAGTCTGCGCGACGTGCCCGCGTTACGAAAAGAGTCGATGCCTCTCAATCGGTGTCATCTTTTCGACAGAGAAAGGTGGCGCCTTCCAATGTTTTATCAGCTTTATGAATTGAACCATGCCGCCATGGCGCCGTTTCGCGCCGCGGCCGATATCATGCGATTTGCCTATGCCAATCCGCTGAACCCGTTCTCCCACACGCCATTGGGTCGGACGATGGCGGCAAGTCTCGAAATGTTCGAACGTACGACGCGCCGCTACGGGAAACCGGAATTCGGACTGAAGCAGACGACGATCGGTGACAAGACGGTTTCCGTCCGCGAAGAGGTGGTCTGGTCGCGGCCCTTCTGCAATCTCCTGCATTTCGCCCGCAGTGTTCCAGCCGCCCGCGGCAATGATCCGCGTATTCTGATCGTCGCGCCGATGTCCGGCCACTATGCCACGCTATTGCGCGGCACGGTCGAGGCGCTGTTGCCGAGCGCCGATATCTACATTACCGACTGGATCGACGCCCGCATGGTGCCGATGACGGAAGGCACCTTCGATTTCGACGATTACGTCGACTACGTCATCGAGATGCTGCATTTCCTCGGTCACGACACGCATGTCGTCGCCGTCTGTCAGCCTTCCGTTCCCGTGCTGGCAGCCGCTGCCGTGATGGAAGAAGCCAGGGATCCGCTTTCGCCGGCATCGATGACGCTGATGGGCGGCCCGATCGACACGCGCATCAACCCGACGGCGGTCAACAAGCTCGCTCAGGAGCGGTCGCTGCAGTGGTTCTCCGACAATGTCATCATGAACGTGCCCTGGCCGCAGCCGGGCTTCATGCGTCCGGTCTATCCAGGATTCCTGCAGCTTTCGGGCTTCATGTCCATGAATCTTGATCGCCATCTCGTCGCGCACAAGGAGTTCTTCATGCATCTCGTGAAGAACGACGGCGAGCCGGAAAGACATCGCGATTTCTACGACGAATATCTCGCGGTCATGGATCTGACCGCCGAATTTTATCTACAGACGGTGGAGGAGGTCTTCATCAAGCATTCGCTGCCGAAGGGCGAACTGATGCATCGCGGCAAACGCGTCGATCCGGCGGCAATTCGCAATGTGGCGCTGCTGACCGTCGAAGGTGAGAATGACGATATCTCCGGGGTTGGCCAGACAATGGCGGCGCAGACCATCTGCGTGAACATTCCCGAAGATATGCGCATGCACTATCTTCAGCCGGATGTCGGCCATTATGGTGTTTTCAACGGCTCGCGTTTCCGCCGCGAGATCGCGCCGCGCATCATCAATTTCGTCCGCCAGCATTCACGTTCCGCCGTCAAGCCTCCGATCCCGCGTGTCATCAAGGGCGGCCGGACGGGCTGAATCAGGGATAGCTGAATTAGCAAAACGGATTCAAGGTCTTGTCCGATTTCGCGGGCAATCGTCTTGAAGGCGGTTATTGCGGTAACCACATCGATTTCAGCGTTCGGTATTCTGCCGGGCGCGGAAAGCGAGGGATACCCGCACGATGAACCAGTCAGCATTGCTTCGACCGGATTGGACTCCGGCTACCATTGCCCTGATGATTCTCGGCTTCATGGTTTTCTGGCCTCTGGGTCTTGCCATGCTTGCCTACATCATCTTCGGCGACCGTCTGCGCGGCTTCAAGCGTGACGTCAACCAGGCGACCGATGGCTTCTTTGCCTCCTGCCGCCGACCGCATGGCCGTCACCGCCCGCATTTTTCGACCGGCAACGTCGCCTTTGACGACTGGCGCAAGGCCGAACTCGACCGGATGGAGGAAGAGCGCCGCAAGCTTGACGAAATGCGCGAGGAATTCGACTCCTATCTCCGCGAGCTCCGCCGCGCCAAGGATCAGGAAGAGTTCGACCGCTTCATGCGCGACCGCAGGAACGCCAAGCGCGATGACAACGGCCCGGTGGCTGAATATCAGACGCCGTAAACGCCTGAACGATGAATTGATGACCGGCATCTCGCGATGCCGGTTTTTCCATGTCTGCCCTTCCGGCGATCATTTAGATTTGCCGGCGAATCGTATAGAAAACACGCATGTTCTCGCTTCTGAAAACAAGGTCGAAGGCGCGAAAGCCGGCTCCGCCCGAAATGCGCACGCTCGACGTTGCCGGCCGGCTCATGCCGCTGACGATCAAGCAGCATGACCGGGCGACACGCATCACGCTGCGCATCGAGCCGGGTGGCCGCGCCTTGAAGATGACGGTGCCGAAAGGCCTTGCCACGCGCGAGGTCAATGCCTTCCTCGATCGTCACCAGGGTTGGCTGCTCACCAAGCTTGCCAAGTTTTCGACCGATACCGGCCTGCGTGACGGCGGCGAAATCCTCCTTCGCGGCGTTTCTCACCGCATCCAGCATAGCGGCAGCTTGCGCGGGCTGACGGAGGTGGTTTCCATAGACGGCAGGCCGGTGCTGCGCGTCAGCGGCATGCCGGAACATGTCGGACGGCGCATTGCTGCCTTTCTCAAGAAGGAGGCCCGCGCCGATCTCGCAAGACTGGCGACGATGCATGCCGCAACGATCCGGGCGCCGATCCGTTCGATCTCGATGAAGGATACCCGTAGCCGCTGGGGCTCCTGTTCGTCTGAAGGAAATCTGAGCTTTTCGTGGCGTATCGTCATGGCGCCGCCGTCGGTGATCGATTATCTCGCCGCCCATGAGGTCGCCCACCTCAAGGAAATGAATCACGGCCCGCACTTCTGGGCCCTCTGTGGCAAACTTTGCCCCGGCATGGACGAGGCGAAATCCTGGCTCAAGCGGCATGGCAGCCAGTTGCATGCCATCGATTTCGACTAGCGCATAAACCCCGAAAATCGGAATCGGTTTTTCGGAAAGGATTATGCGCAGATTTAAAGTGTTAGAGCGTCCTTTGGACGCGCGGCGCTCCAGCCGAGAGCCGCGCTAAATTCAGCGTCCGTCGCAAATTGGCTCGACTCTTTCCGCATTTCGTGTCACTTCGCTGCCATGAGACCGGATATCAAGATCTGTGGCTTGAAGTCGCCTGACGCTGTCGATCGCGCGCTGAAACGCGGTGCGACCCATATCGGTTTTATCTTCTTCGAAAAGAGCCCGCGCTATATTGAGCCGGACCTGGCGGCAAAACTGGCCGAACCTGCGCGCGGCAAGGCGAAGATCGTCGCCGTCGTCGTCGATCCGACCAATGACGAACTCGACGAGATCGTGTCATTGTTGAAGCCGGATCTGTTGCAGCTCCACGGAAACGAGAGTCCCGAACATGTGCTGACCATAAAGGCGGTCTATGGTCTGCCTGTGATGAAGGCCTTTTCGGTACGCACGGCAGACGACCTGAAGCGCGTCGAGGCCTACATCGGCATTGCCGACCGTTTCCTCTTCGACGCCAAAGCGCCGAAGGGCTCGGAACTGCCTGGCGGCAACGGTATTTCCTTCGATTGGAGCCTTCTCAGCTGGCTTGACGGCAGCGTCGACTACATGCTTTCCGGCGGGCTGAACAAGGACAATGTCGCAGAAGCGCTTTTCGTCACCAAGGCACCGGGTATCGACGTCTCCTCGGGAGTCGAAACTGTGCCTGGCGTGAAGAGCGTCGCGAAGATCGATGAATTTTTCGATGCGGTCGAAAAGGCGAATGCGCCTGTCATGGCCTCAGGGAGTTGAGAGTGAACGAGACGCCTAAACCGAATTCCTTCCGTTCCGGCCCCGATGAAGATGGCCGTTTCGGCATTTATGGCGGTCGTTTCGTCGCCGAAACGCTGATGCCGCTAATCCTCGACCTGCAGGACGAATGGAACAGGGCAAAGAACGATCCGGCATTCCAGGCCGAATTGAAGCATCTCGGCGCGCACTATATCGGCCGCCCCAGCCCGCTCTATTTCGCCGAGCGGCTGACGGCTGAACTCGGTGGCGCCAAGATCTATTTCAAGCGCGAAGAGCTGAACCATACCGGCTCTCACAAGATCAACAATTGCATCGGCCAGATCCTGCTCGCCAAGCGCATGGGCAAGACCCGCATCATCGCCGAAACCGGTGCCGGTCAGCACGGGGTTGCCTCCGCGACCGTTGCCGCCCGCTTTGGCCTCCCCTGCGTCGTTTATATGGGCGCCACCGACGTCGAGCGCCAGGCGCCGAACGTTTTCCGCATGAAGCTGCTCGGCGCAGAAGTCAAACCGGTCACGGCAGGCAGCGGCACGCTGAAGGACGCCATGAACGAGGCGCTTCGCGATTGGGTTACCAATGTCGAAGATACCTATTACCTGATCGGAACGGCAGCCGGTCCGCATCCCTATCCGGAGATGGTTCGCGATTTCCAGTCGGTGATCGGCATCGAAGCGAAAGAGCAGATGCTGGCGGCCGAAGGCCGCTTGCCGGATCTCGTCATCGCTGCCGTCGGCGGCGGCTCGAACGCCATCGGCATTTTCCATCCTTTCCTGGATGATCCCTCCGTCAAGATCGTCGGCGTCGAAGCCGGCGGCAAGGGTCTGCAGGGCGATGAACATTGCGCCTCGATCACCGCCGGTTCGCCGGGCGTGCTGCACGGCAACCGCACCTACCTGCTGCAGGATGGCGACGGTCAGATCAAGGAGGGCCATTCGATTTCGGCCGGCCTCGATTATCCCGGCATCGGCCCCGAACATTCCTGGCTCAACGATACCGGCCGCGTTGACTATGTGCCGATCATGGACCACGAAGCGCTCGAAGCTTTCCAGACCCTGACCCGCCTCGAAGGCATCATTCCGGCGCTCGAGCCCTCGCATGCAATTGCCGAGGTGATCAAGCGCGCACCGACGATGGGCAAGGACGAGATCATCCTGATGAACCTCTCCGGCCGCGGCGACAAGGATATATTCACCGTCGGCAAGATTCTGGGAATGGGACTGTAAGACATGACCGCACGCATGGACAAACGCTTTGCCGAGCTGAAGGCCGAGGGCCGTCCGGCGCTTGTGACCTATTTCATGGGCGGCGATCCCGATTACGATACCTCGCTCGGCATCATGAAGGCGCTGCCGGAGGCGGGCTCCGACATCATCGAGCTCGGCATGCCCTTTTCCGATCCGATGGCCGACGGCCCGGCGATCCAGCTGGCCGGCCAGCGCGCCCTGAAAGGTGGCCAGACGCTGAAGAAGACGCTGCAATTGGCGGCCGATTTCCGCAAGACCAATGATGCGACGCCGATCGTGATGATGGGTTACTACAACCCGATCTATATTTACGGCGTCGAGAAATTCCTCGACGACGCGCTCGCTGCCGGTATCGACGGCCTGATCGTCGTCGACCTGCCGCCCGAGATGGATGACGAACTCTGCATTCCGGCGATCCGCAAAGGCATCAATTTCATCCGCCTGGCGACGCCGACGACCGATGAGAAGCGCCTGCCGAAGGTCCTGAAGAACACTTCAGGCTTCGTCTACTACGTCTCGATGAATGGCATCACCGGTTCGGCGCTGCCCGATCCGTCGCTGGTTTCGGGCGCGGTCGAGCGCATCAAGCAGCACACCAAGCTGCCCGTCTGCGTCGGCTTCGGCGTCAAGACGGCGGAACATGCAAAGGTCATCGGCGGTTCGGCCGACGGCGTCGTCGTCGGCACCGCGATCGTCAATCAGGTTGCGACCAGCTTGACGCATGACGGAAAGGCAACGGCGGACACGGTTCAGGCGGTTGCCACGCTGGTGCGCGGCCTTTCCACGGGAACACGTTCGGCGCGCCTTGTTGCTGCCGAATAGTTTGCCCACATTGGCAATAAAGCATGTCGCGCAAAGTGTGCAGCGGTTTTGCGGCAACGACATGCGGGAAACTAGGACCTAAGGCGTGGCAGCGAATCTGAAAGATCGCGACGCGCTTTAGACTATCAGGAGTATTCGAGTTGAACTGGATCACCAACTACGTTCGCCCGCGGATCAATTCCATGCTGGGCCGTCGCGAAGTGCCGGAGAACCTCTGGATCAAGTGCCCGGAAACGGGCGAGATGGTCTTCCACAAGGACCTGGAAGGCAACAAATGGGTCATTCCGGCGTCCGGTTATCACATGAAGATGCCGGCCAAGGCGCGCTTAATCGATCTTTTCGATAATGGCGAGTTCGAATCGCTGCCGCAGCCGAAGGTCGCGCAGGACCCGCTGAAGTTTCGCGATTCGAAGAAATATAGCGATCGCCTGCGCGACAGCCGCCTGAAGACCGAACAGGAGGATACGATCCTCGCCGGTGTCGGAAAGGTGCAAGGACTGAAACTCGTGGCCGTCGTGCACGAATTCAACTTTATCGGCGGTTCGCTCGGCATGGCCGCCGGCGAGGCGATCGTCAAGGCTTTCGAGCGCGCGACGTCTGAGAAGTGCCCGCTGGTGATGTTCCCCGCTTCCGGCGGTGCGCGCATGCAGGAAGGCATCCTGTCGCTGATGCAGCTGCCGCGCACGACGGTTGCCGTCGACATGCTGAAGGAATCCGGCCAGCCCTATATCGTCGTGCTGACCAACCCGACGACAGGTGGCGTCACGGCCTCCTATGCCATGCTTGGCGATATTCATCTGGCCGAGCCCGGCGCCGAAATCGGCTTTGCCGGCAAGCGCGTGATCGAGCAGACCCTGCGTGAAAAACTGCCCGAAGGCTTCCAGACCGCCGAATACCTGCTGGAGCATGGTATGGTCGATATGGTCGTCAAGCGCCACGATATTCCGGAAACGCTTGCGCGTCTCCTGAAGATCCTGACGAAGAAGCCGGTTTCGGCGGCGAACGACATGAATAGCGGCGCGATCGCCCTGGCGGCGAGCGCCTGATAACCGACAAACAGGCGGGGTGCCGAATTGATACCCAGAGGCCAAACCGCGGTGAGCGAGGCAGCACAGGAGATCGACAAGCTCATGGGATTGCATCCCAAGGGTTTTGATCTGTCTCTCGATCGCATCACTCGTCTTCTCGATCAACTCGGCAATCCGCACAGGAAACTGCCGCCGGTGATCCATGTCGCCGGCACCAACGGCAAGGGGTCGGTCACCGCCTTTTGCCGCGCCCTGCTCGAAGCCGGCGGCTACAGCGCTCACGTGCACACCTCGCCGCATCTCGTCAATTGGCACGAGCGTTACCGCATTGGCGTCAAGGGCGGACGCGGACAGCTTGTCGACGACGCCGTCTTTGCCGGGGCCGTGCGTCGCGTGGCCGATGCCAATGCAGGACAGCACATTACCGTCTTCGAAATCCTGACGGCGGTCACCTTCATCCTGTTTTCCGAACATCCGGCCGATGCCGCGATCATCGAAGTCGGTCTCGGCGGCCGGTTCGATGCCACCAATGTCATTTCCGATCCGGCCGTCTCGGTGATCATGCCGATCTCGCTGGATCACCAACCCTATCTCGGCGACAGGGTCGAGCTGATCGCGGCCGAAAAGGCCGGCATCATGAAGCCGGGATTTCCCGTCGTCATCGGCCATCAGGAATATGACGCAGCGCTCGACGTGCTGATGTCGACGGCTGAGAGGCTGCATTGCCCGAGCGCCGTCTTCGGGCAGGATTTCATGGCGCATGAGGAATATGGTCGGCTCGTCTACCAGGACGAGTTCGGGCTTGCCGACCTGCCGCTACCGCGCCTTCCCGGCCGCCATCAATATGCCAATGCCGCCGCTGCCATTCGTGCCGTCAAGGCGGCGGGTTTCACCGTCACCGAGACGATGATGGAAAAGGCGATGAGTTCGGTCGAATGGCCGGGCCGGCTGCAGCGCCTGAGCGAGGGCCGACTGCTGCCGCATGCACCCGCCGGCGCCGAGATCTGGATCGATGGCGGGCATAATCCCGGTGCCGGCGAAGTGAT
>NZ_VSZV01000214.1:4582-13805 GCF_008919455.1 Rhizobium sp. PEPV16 | reverse complement strand
CAGGCCCGCGGCCAGCAGCAGGCCGGTTCTTGTATCGCGAAGCGCGAAGGCAAAACGGGCATCGGCCACGACGCGGACAAGCTTCGGATCGATGCTGCGTTCTGTGATAACAGCCGTGGCTGCCGCCGCCTCCGTGCCGTTTTCGTCAACCTTGATCATCGTCTTCTGAAGGACGCGCGCCAGGCTGATGTTTTCCTTGGTGAAACCCGGGAAACCCGCATCCTTGGCCTTCTCCGGCGCCACTCCCATCGCATTGAGTATCGGCATCAAATCACGCCCGTCGTTCAGGGAAAAGCGGGGCAGGAAGATTTCGCCCTTGGTGGCCTCGAATTTTTCCCCTTGCAGCCAGGAAGCGAGCGCCTTCAGGTCAGAGCCGGTCACACCCTTGCCGGAGCGCGCCGCCACCACGACCATGCTGTAGCTCTCGCCGGCATAGGCAAGGTCGACGGCGGTGAATTTCTCGTCGGAGCGGAATTTCTGCCCATCGCCGGCAAGATGCATCATCGGCACCGAAATCGTCGAGCCATCCGGCCGCTGAAAGGGGCTTGCCGGGCTCTCCCTATCGAAGGAGGTTTTCCAACGCGCCTTGAAGGAAAGCGCGCCGAGGCTGACGAAGCCGCCGCCCGGCGGTGCGTCCAGGATGACAGGAATGGCTCCCCGCGTCGCCTGTTTGACCCAGCCGTTGATGTGCTCGACCGATTTCGGTCCGTCGAGATCCTCGATCGAGGGCTTGATCCGGTGGCCGGCGAGCATGGAGAGCGCATCGGGGACGAGCACCAGCTTGTCGTCGAAGACGATCGCGACCGCCGTCGTCAACGGCGCATCCGCCGCTGCCGGCTTTTCCTGATACATCGCGTCGAGCACCGTCTCCGGTCCCTTCACCTCGCCGCCGAAGCCGAGGCCCTTGGCGATCGAGGCCTTGCCTTGCTCGGAGGCGCCGAGGGCGGCAAGACCAAGTGCTGCGGCAAGGCTTGCCGGCGACACCATGATATTGGCAGCACCCTCCTTTGCCAGCGTCCGGTCGATCAGTTCGGCGGCGAGCCCGGCTTGCGCTGTAAGCATCGCCTTGCTGTCGCCGGCATGAGCCGAAGCAAGCGCCATCAGGGAAGCGGCAAGACCCGCCAGCAGAGTGGATTTCGGCATGGTTCGCTCCTGTTCAGCGGATGCGATAGAATTTGGAATCGAACGACCATTTGCCTTGGGCGCCGGTTTCGTCGTCGCCGACGATCCTGAGGCTTCGGGCGAGATCGTAGACATAGTTGAAGGCGGCGCGCTGGCCGACGAGAGGCGTCGGCACATCGGGCAGGTCGAGCACTTCGATCGGCTTGTCGCTGAGGATGGCAACGACCATGCCGACGCCGGCCGGGCCCTCCACCACATATTCGAAGCCGGTATAGGGATTGCGCGCATCGGGCACGACGACCGGCCGGGCCGGATCGAGCCGGTTGTCGCCGCTTTTGGCGGTCGGCTTCAAGCCCATCGAGCGTTTGTTCGGGTAAAGCTGCGTCAGCTTGCCGGAGGCGTCGATATCGACCAGGATCAGGTAACCGGACTTTTTGGTGGAGACACGCATCGCCACCTTGTCGCCAATGCTGACCGCGGTACCGGGCAGCACGTCGACGGCGACGCCCGCTTCGTTGTCGCTCTTCAGCGTGTTTTCGACGGCGGCGACCGGCGTCTTCGCCTCTTCGCCGGTGATGACATCCCGGCCGAGCGCATCCGGCTGACCATAAAATTGTGGAACCGGCGTGAAGCGGCAATCCTCAGCATGCGTCCGGCAATATTCGTCCGATTTGCGCCGGACATAATCGAGAAGCGCGGCATTGCTGACATTCGGCTTGTCGGCCGCGCGCGCCACGCCATCCTGCACGCCTTCGATGAAGCGGCGGGTGAAGACGCCGACCGCCGGCTTGGCCTCGCGGTCGACGAGCGCCCATTGCCCCGCGTTAACGGCCGACCAGACCATGGCGTTTTCGCCGCCGAAGGAGAATTTGGCTTCCTTGCCTGATTTGTTCGGCGGTTCGAGCGCTGCCAGCGCCGGGCCGAGGCAACGCACGGTGCCGGAGGGCGCTGCCACCGCGCTGCGGCTGCCGGGCCCGACATGGCAGGCATCGATCAGCAGCGTGACGCGGCGGTCCTTGAGGCTGTTCAGCCGCGCGGCGATCTCGGTTTCGCGGATCTGGTTGGTGACCGTCACTTTGCCGGCCTCGCGGACCAGCTTGGCATCGGCGGCCACCAGCGTCGGGCTGGTCGTCGCGTCGGCGCCCATTTCCTCCGAGCCCTGGCCGCTGAAATAGAGGAAGACGCGGCTTCCCGGCGTCGACTGACGCACCAGCCAGTCGTCGATCTCGGCAAGGATCGCCTCGCGGGTCGCCTTGCGGTTGGTCAGCGTGTGGATCTGTTCCGGGCGGTAGGCGAGCGTCTTGGCGAGGAAGACCTGCATCGCCTTCACATCGGTGGCGGAGCCGGTCAGTTTCGCCTCGCGCATCTCGTAATCGTCGATGCCGATCAACAGCGCGCGGTCGCCGGGCGAGCTTTCGATCACCGGTGTCTGGACGACCGATGGCTGAACGGCGGGTTCGTCAGCGACGGGTTTGTCAGCCGGCGGAGTATCGCCGGTGGGCGCGCCAGGTGTTTCGGTCGTGGCGGCTGGCGCGGTATCGCCGGCGGGCGGGGTCGTGATGACGAGATTGGTCTCTTCCTGTCCGGACTTCCTCTGCTTCGTCCCGCCACCGGTCGTGGTGGATGCGACCTGATCGCTGGCAGAAGGCCCTTCAACATTCGGCACGTCGCCATCGGTCTTGGCCGCGATCCAGTCGCGGAAGGCGGCCACACGGGTATAGACGCCGTAATGCTCCGCCTCGGCGCAGCCGGCGCCCCAGCTGACGATGCCGAGCTGGATCCAGCGCTTGTCGGGACGCTGGGCGACGAGCGGCCCGCCGCTATCGCCCTGGCAGGCATCCTTGCCACCCTCGGCGTAGCCGGCGCAGACATTGCGCTCGTCGATCGGGTTCATGCGCATCGAGCTGTCGCGGTAGGCGGCCCGGCAGTCCTCGCGCGGGACGATCGGCAGTTCCACTTCCTGCAGTTCGGTCGGCAGGTATTTGTCGTCCCAGCCGTGATCGGCCTTGGTGTAACCCCAGCCGGTGACGACGGCCGAGTGGCCCGCGGCCTCCACCTCGTCATCGGAGGCCGAGGCAAGGATCGCCGGCTTCGATTTAGCCGGCTCGCTCAGCTTGATGAGGGCGATGTCGTTGGCGAAGACCTTGCGGTCGAAATCCTCGTGAATGATCACCTCTTCGACGGCAAGACCCGGCTTGTCGGGGCCGTCGACCGCGATCACCTTGTCGATCTTCGACTTGCCCTCGACGATCAGCAGGTCGCGGGCGAAGAGATCCTGCTTGCCGGAGCGGCCGCTGGTGACGCAATGGGCGGCCGTCAATATCCAGCGCGGCGAGATCAACGAGCCGCCGCAATGGCCGCCGAAGCGGCCGCGCTGTTCGGGATCGGGCGCAAGGATCTTCACCTGCCAGGGCCATTCGCCCTTCTTGGCCGCCTGGCCGCCAATGACACGCCCGCCATCCTCGCCGGCGAAATCCGTGTCCTGCTGCGCAAGAGCCGGAGAGCCGAGCAGCAGCATGACGGACGCAATATTGAGGATCCTGCTGATCGACGTGCTCATAGCTTGGCTCCGGCGGAGGTATAGAGGACCGTAAATCCGACGCGCGCGCCCTCGGGCAGGAATTCGCCGAGGCGCTTGGCGATGTTGCCAGCGGTGCGGCGTCTGTCGTTCTGCTTCAGGAATTCAATAAGTTCGGGCATCGGGGTTTCAGAGGTGACGGCAACGAGCAGGTCCGTGCCGAAAGGTGCGACGACGGAAAGGTCGAGATCGAAGGTCTGAGACATCTCGGCATCGACCTCCCTTTCGCCCGGATAGAGGAACTGCACGGTTCCATCGCCGGTGACGTCGAAGAGCACGAGCTTGCGGGCTGATATATCCGAAACCGTGACGCCGACGCGCTCACCTTCGCGATGGACGGTGTCGGAAGGCGTCACGCGCACGGTCTGCGGGTTGGTCTCGGAGAGCCGCTTCAGCGCATCGAGCGCGGCCATCCGGTCGACGACGAATGGCATGTCACCGGCGCCGACGCCGGAGGCGACGACATCGCCGCCGGCAATCGCCTCGTGTTTTTCGGGATCGAAGACGAGTTCGGCATCAGCCCCCTCCGCCAGCTTGAACGGCGTGACGGCTGATACAATCCCCTGCAGCACCGGCTCGGAGCCGAGGGCGGCAACGCTGATCGGCGCGGGCTCGGGGGGCAGCGGAGTGTTTGATTTCTCCGCCGCCGCCTGGGCCCCCGCCCCTTCGTAATGATAGACGACCGCGCGATCGAGATCGGTTCCGGGCGGGCTTTCGGTAAAGATGTTCTGCCGCTGGTTGGTGAACTGATAGACCGCCTGGCGCACATATTCGAACAGTTCGCGGCGGCTGACGGCGCCGTCGCCGTTGCGGTCCGCGGCCCCTTCGAAGGCGCGGGCGGTGGCATAGCTCAGGGCGCCGCGTTTCTGCGGAATGCCTGGAATGGTGATTTCGGGCGACTTGGTGTTTTCGTCGACGGCGGCGAGAAAGGTCAGCCGCTTGAAATCGAAGCCGGTGGACAGCGCATCTGCCGTGGTCGAAATCGGCGCGAGATCGTCCTCCTCGATCGTATAGGAAGGCGCCTGACGCCAGGTGATCTCGGCGCCGCGCGGATCGACGTCGCGGGTCATGCCGCCGGCATGGCAGGTATCGGCGATGAAGACGACATCGGCGCCCTTGGCCTCGAGCTTGCGGATCAGCGTCTTGAATTCGTCGCCGAAGATGCGCTCGCGCGATCCCGGCAGCCGGGTATCGAAGCCAGCCAGAATATAGACCTCGTCGCGGCCGCTCCGTTTGGAACCCTTGACGCGTTCAGGCTCGCTCGACCCATGACCGGCGATGCCAAGCACGATCAGGTCTCCGGACCCTGCGCGTTCCGTCACGGCCTCGATCGCATGGAAAATACCCTCGCGGTCGGCAGCGCCGTTCTTCAGGAGCGTCATGTCCTCGACGCCGACCGAGCGCAGCGAAAGCGAAAGGTCGTCGGCGTCGGCGACGGCGCCGTGCAGCGGCGGAACGTTGCGGTAGAGGTCGATGCCGATCAGAACGGCCCTGACCGCACCACGCTCGGGCGCCTCGATCACCTTTGCCAAGCTGTCGGTGGCCGCCATGGTGAGGAGGGCAAGTGCTGCGGCCATGGAAACGAATGCGGTCATGGCCAGTTCCCCCTCGCCCGGCCTATTCGCGGCGCCATTCGACGCGGCGGTTCAGCGCATCGACATCGTCTTCGGTGAGGTTTGCGGTTGCCGTAACGTCCACCGGTTCGGATGCTCCGCGGCCTTCGGCGTCGATCGTCGCGTCGAGGCCGTTGCTCTTCAGGAAGTCGGCGACGGCCTGGGCGCGGCGTTCGGAAAGCTTCTGATTATAGTCGTCGCCGCCGCGCCGGTCGGTATGGCCGACGAGGATGATGCGGCCGGGCTTCTGCTCCTTCAGCGCCTCCAGCAATTCCTGGGCGGCCTCGGTGCCGATCGAGGTGAAGCTCGACTTGTTGAAGTCGAAGGTGATCGGAACCGGAACGGAGACCGGCACGATGCCGCGCACATTCTCGGAATAGATACCGCCGAGCACGCCGCTTCGGTGGTCCTTCTCGGCCGGCACGAAGCTGCCCTCAGGATTGTCGCTCGTCGGGTTGGCGGCAAGGATGCGGGCCTGGGCGGCGCGCTGGATGAGATCGGAGATCGTCTCGGCGGGCGGTGCTTTCGGCGTGCGGGTCTCGTTCTTGATGATCTCGATCGCCTGCTGGTAGTCGGCGGCGGCATCGGCGAAGCGGCGTGCGGAGAAATAGATCTCGCCGAGCGTGGCGGAGGCCTGCCAGAGCACCTGCGGGCTGTCGGCGGCGACAAGCAGCGGCTCGTAATCGGCGACCGGCTGGTTGGCGGCCATCATCTCCTGGGCTGCGGAAAGCCTGAGGGCCGCGACGCGGCGCTGGGCATTCACCTGGAACTGGCCGCAATCGGCGCTGACGGCGATCGCATCGGCCTCAGCCGCGGCAGCGCTGATATCCTTGGCGGCGACGGCGGTGTTCAGCTTGTCGAGAAGGGCAGTACAAACAGGCGTATCGGCGTTCGCTACCTCGATCTCCTCCCCGGCCTGGCCAGGTTCGGCCGAGCGGCCGAGGTTTAGCTGCGGCATCTTGATGCTGAACCCGCCGGGAAGTTTGAATTGCGGCATCTTGATCTGCGGCATTGGCAGTTTTGGCATCTTCGTCTGCGAAGACTGGCTCGGCTGCTTGTACTGCGTCGGCTGTTTATATTGGGTCGGCCGGGTGGATGAGGTGGTGTCGGCCGGACCGATCAGCTCCAGTTCGTCGGCGGCAAGCTCCTGGCCGGGCGCCAGATTGGTGACGATTTTGTATTTCTTCGGCGGCTGTTGTGTTGCCTGCTCGACAGGCTTCGGCGCGACCTTTTTCGGGGCAGCCGGCTTCGGTTTTTCGACCACCGTTTCCGGCTTCTTGGCGACTTCCTGTTTCGTTACCGGCTTCGGCTTCGGAGCGGCCGCAGGTTTCGGCGCAACGGGCGGCTTTGCAGCCTGCTCGACCGGGGCGGGTTTTGCTGCGGGAGCGGCTGCGACGGGTGGGATGGCAGCCGGACTATCGACCGTCGTCAGCATCAGCGTCTTGCTACTGATCTTGGTGCCGAGGCTGCGGGCTTCCTCGAGGCTGCGGGAGACGGCATCCATGCCGCCGTCGATCGAGCGGAACATGCCGCCGCCGCTGCCGCCGAGATCGGCGAAGATGGTCAGCGGCTTGGAGGAATAGAAGACTTTGATCTGCTCCTGGCCAACCGGGCCTGAAACCTGCAGCTTGGCGCCGCTTGCCGGATCCGGCACCTGCACGCGCTTGCCGGCGCCGACAAGGGCGTCGGTCTGGTACTTGTTCGGGAAAAGCTTCACGACCGCGCCGTTCGGCGAGACGTTCAGCACCGTGACATAGGCGTTCTCGGTCGACTGGATGAAGAGGCCGACAACTTCGCCGACGGCGTATTTGGCTTCAGCGCGATCGAAGGTGATGGTGACAGGCCCGGTCTGCGCCGGCGCTTCGGTCAATGTCCGTTCGTTCTGCGCCTCGACGGCGGGAACCACCGAAAAGAACGAAAGAAAGGTGGCTGCAGCCAGGATGGCTTTGCGGTTCGGCATTGAAAAACCTCCTCTTCGAACATCTCACACTGTGTTGAAGATGAGAATAGCACTGACTGGCGAAATTGGGATGGTTTCGCCTGTCTTGCTTGAGGGAGGGTTACAAATTATTTGGAGCCTGGAAGAATCCGGCAAGGCAAAGACGTGAGCAAGACTCACGCTCGGCAATATCCGGCGCCTGTTATAGTCCGTTAAACTGCACGGAGACGGTTAGTTCTTGGGTTTCTGCCCGGCTGATTTCAAAATCGAGATCAGGTCGCTCATTCCCTCGGGCGAGGAATTGTAGAGCCAGAGAATATCCGGATTGTCGACCGTGAATTCCTTACCGGGGCCCGAGCCCATGTCGCGGCCGGGCGAGGTCGCATCGGGCAGCTTCGCCTCGCCGGGCGCCAGCCCCTTGGCGCGCTCGTGTTCGGCGATGATCGCAGTCGCCGCAGCAAAGGCCTTCTCGTCATGTTGGCGTAGCGCCGCCAGCGAGGGGTTTCGCGCCGCAAGCGCGTCCTCAGCCGGGCCGGAATGCGCGAGCCCAGGTATCTGCAGCGCCAATAGCAGGCCGATTGACAAGGTTAGGAGCCAGGATTTCGTCATCGTCGTCAAATCCGTCTTATTGGTGCCACTGCGCGACAAGCCTCGCGAGAATAGGGAGAGGCCGGAAGGAAGGCAACGGCGCTCGGTGCCAATCGATTGGGAGGGTTGAAATCGGATGGCAGCGGCGCTTTCGGTCTTTGTTTTATGTTAACCCGGAACCGCTGCACACTTCCGGGCGACATGCATTAGAGAATCTTCAATTGCTGCAGGCCGAGGCGCAGGTCGCGCAGCATCTCGCCGAAGATCTCCTCGATCATTCCGGTCGACCAGACGACCATGGTGCCGTAGGGCGAGCGCTTGCGCTGCATGAAGCCCGCCGTCTCGAAATCGATCAGCGTCTTGCGGCAGGTCTCGCTCGACATCACCGCGACAAGGAAACGGGCGAGATTGGACTGGTCGATCGCGCCGGCTTTCTCGGCCCAGTTCTGGATCAGCCGCGGCTTGGTGTCGGCGGTGAACATAGAGGCGAGCGCCCGATCCTGCGAGAGCCCCAGACGCTGCAGCTTGGCCGGATCGCGGGTGAGCGAAACCACGTAATCATTGTGCAGATCGGCGAAGCGTTCGATATCCTCGGCGGTGCTGATGCCGAAGACCTTCATCGAGTAGAGGAACTCGGCCATCAGATAGGTCGGCTCCGAGCGCAGCTGCGCCAGATGCTTGTCGTCCTTGCTGGCCGAGGCGGCGCAGACCCGGTCTGAGAAGTTTATTCGCGCCGCGCGAACCTGTTCCAACAAGCTTATGTCGAGCGCCAGTTCGTCACCGTTCCATTCCAGCATAAGCATTTCCTGCCGATAAATCTTCGAGACGATGATCTTGTACTATCGCCGGCGCAGATCTCCAAATCGTTTGGAAAGCAACGGCTTGCTGAGAAGTCATATCTAGCCTACCATTTTTGAAAGACGTGACGGTCTTTTGGGGGTCGAGGCAATGCGTAGTTTTGGGTCGCATATTTTGTTTGCCGCGGCACTTGCGGTCGCCTCGCCGGTTTTCGCCAAAGATACGACGATCATCGAGCTTCGCAGCGGCGACGGTGCGCGTTCGGTCGGCATCATCTCTTCCAACGAGGAAGCGGAGGCATCCGGGCCGGCGGCGATCACCGTCGGCGACGACGGCACCATCTACATCCTCGACCAAAATAACGGCCGCGTGCTCGCCGTCGACGCCGAACGCTCGCAGGCCGAGCCCGAGATCCTGCCGCTGCCGGAAAATGTCGCGCCAGAGGATCTCGCCGTCGTCCACAACGAACTCTACCTCTGGTCCGACGGCGTCGTGCCGCTCGAGCGCTCCACCGATGCGGACGGCCGCTCGCAGACGCTGCGCGCCGTCGACGGCGGCGGTGATGCCGACGACTACACCCGCTCG
>NZ_VSZV01000214.1:0-4475 GCF_008919455.1 Rhizobium sp. PEPV16 | reverse complement strand
GCAGCACCAACCGGCCCGAGGTCCGCCCGCCGGTCATTCAATATGTTCCGAGCCGCGGGCTGGGCGATATCGTTGCCGAGGTCCGGGCTGCCGCAAACGACAAGGCGGAAATCCTGCTGCGGCGCGCGAGCTCGGAGGAGAATTTCCTTTCGCTGCAGCTCGCCTCGGAAGGGCGGATCGGCACCGTCGAACTTCTCGACATCGACACGACAGGCAGACCCTATGCGTTGGTCGAGCTCGTGCCCGCCGACCGGCCCGAGCGCACCGGCATGCTGGTGGTACGCTTCACGCCGAACGGCGCGATGGATCGGGTCTACGACCTGCCGATCGAACCGGGCACGGTATTTTCCAGGCGCTTCGTGGCGATCGGACCGCGCGGCGACGTGCTTTATCTGCGCTCGCAGGAAAGCCGGGCGCAGGTGCTGCGGCTCGACGGCAGGGAGCCCGGCCGCAAGCTGGCCGTCGCTCGGCCGGCCAAACAGCCCATTGCCGGCAAGCAAGGCAAGACGCCGAAGGTGGCGATCGTGCCGAAATCGCGCAGCGACGTCATCGAGCGGGCAATCGGCTTCGAGACGCTAAATTGGCTGGTGACGCCAACTGCCTACGGTAGGGATCCGGGACCTGGCTGCATCAACATGAATCGGCTGCGCCGCCCGATCTACCTGATCGGCAAGCGCGGCCAGACGGTCAAGGGTGTTCCCTACTGCTGGGGCTGCAAGACGCCGCTCGAGAATTTCATCGGCGGCGTCGAAAAGGGCCAGACCGCCGGCAATGTCTGCACCAAGAGCGCGCCGCAATCCAACATCCTCGGCGTCGACTGTTCCGGCTTCGTCAGCGACGCCTGGGGCCTGAAGATGCACGTTTCGACGCGCGCCATCCCCGGTATCACCAAGCGCCTTTCCGACCCCTGGTCGATGCGGCCGGGCGACGCGCTGAACAAGCCGGGCTCGCATGTGCTGTTGTTCATGCGCTTCACGGCCGACAAGAAGGTGGAGGTGATGGAAGCCTCGCCGAATGCCTGCAAGGGCCGCGTCTGCCGCAATACCTATTCGCTCGGCAGCCTGTTGATGCGCGGCTACCAGCCGGTGCGCTTCAAGGGGCTCGACGGTTGAACGGTCGGAGTCTCACGCCGCAAGCAAATCAATGTGTTACAGCGTCCTTTGCGCGTCTTTTCAGACGCGCGGCGCTGTCGGCGCCAGCCGCCGCTTCGCCATCGCCAGAAGTCCATGCGCCGCGACGCGCTCGGCATAGTCCTGATAGGCGGGATCGCGGCTCAGCATGCGCTCCTCCGCCCGTGCCCTCAGCAGGTAGATGAGACTGACGATTGCCAGCATGCCGGTCCGGGCAAGCCCTTCCGCAAGGCCGCTAGCGAGGAATCCTGGGATCGCAACCAGCCACCAGGCGATGTTCTTCGAGACATAGGCCGGATGCTTCATGAAGCGATAGGGGCCTGATGTGATGATGCCGCGATGCGTGAGATTTGAAAATCGTGGCCCGAAAGCGACGGTCGCCCAGACATAGATGACGGTGCAGAACAGCGTCGCGAAGCTCCAGAGGATGAAGACCGCCGACCCTTCCCGGATCACGGTCTCCCAGCCCGGCCCTTCGCCATAGGGCACGAAGGCATGCGAGATCGCGGGGAAGAACGGTTCGTAACAGATGAGGCAGACGAGCCAGCCGAGTGCCGTCGTCTCCGTTGCCCTGACATGCCATCCGAAAAGCTTGAAAGTGGCGATATAGCCGCCCGCGGCAAGCACGACGTCGAGAAGAAAGGCAAGCCGCAACAGACCTTCGAACCAGGCCGCCGAGAGCGGCGGAAACACCCAGGCCGGCTTCTCGGCAAGATTGGAAAAAGCCGCCATGCCGCCCGAGAACATCAGGACGAGAAAGAAGCATTTGATCGCGAGCAGGCGCAATGCGAACAGCACGTCCTCCTCGCGAAAATCCTGCATCAACACCGCGCGCCCGACCTGATTGAGATAATCGTCGGGTTCTTCAGCGACCAGATCGGTGACGACTACATAGAGAATGGTGGCGCCGGCAAGTGTGATGGAAATCGGAATAGTGGTGTGCCCAGCCTCGATGATCCATCGGACCGCCGACGACTGCGTGAAAAACGGAAAGACCGAACAGGCAATGACGACCACGCCAAGGAGCGCGGCTAGGCCCACAAGCTTCGTTCCGACGCGACGCCAGAAGATGGCGGGAGCCTCGTCTCGTCTCTTTCGCGATACCCAGGTCGAACGAGCAGCGAATGTGCCGTCGACGGCGATCCACACCAGGAGAAGGCAGAACACGGCAAGCGCCATTGCCTTGCCGGGTTCAAGCTGCAGATAGGTCGAAAGCGCGATGCCGATCAGGACTCCAGCAAGGGTCGCAGCCTGGCTGACGAGAGGGCTCCCGGACACGGTATCCCTGTCCTGCGGTATCAGCACGCGCTCGGCTTCCTTGATTACATTGCCGCCTGAACGAAAGGTTGTCGAACGGAGCCCGGAGAGCGTATCCGTGCCGCCCGCGTCGCAAGCGCCATTGCGGCTTCGGCCGTCAAGCCGGACGCATCCTCCGGCAGCGAGACCATCGCAATATCTAGCTTGTCGTAATCGACCATGTAGTAACCCGATGCGGTTTCGATGACTGCCTCAGGCCTGATCGCCAACAGATCCTGCGCCATCGTGCCGACGAACAGCGGGCCGCCCCAAATGTAGCGGAAGGCATAGACCGGTATGCCCTGGGCCGAGGTGCCGAGCCGACGGATATCGATCTTCAGACGGCGATCGGACCAACCCCCGCTTGAACTCGATGAACTGCTAGAGCTCGATGAACTGCTCGAACCAGAAGAACCGCTAGAGCCAGAAGAACCGCTAGAGCCAGAGCCGCCACCCATACCGCCGCCGCCGGAATTCCCGCTGGAACTGTTCTCGGAGCGGGCGAAAGCCGGTTGATTGCTCGTTGTGGGCACTCTTCTGACGGTAGACGTAGTTCTCCTGGTCGGCGTCGCGCTCCTGGCCGCCGGCTCTTCGCTGGCAAACAGCGTCCTGGCGCCAGGATCGAAGATGCAACTCTGCAGGATTGCACCGGAACCTGCGATGAATGTCGAGCACAATAGCATACGGATGATGAGCTTACTGTTCATGTAGGGCGCCCCCAGACCGCCGTTTCAGAAGAGATCGTACCTCGGATTTCGCTTGACCCAGGTCGCTTTGGCGAGTTTGACGAGCCTGTCATCCAGCGACTTGGTTTTCGGAATTGCCTTTTTTTCCTGAGCGGTCAGCTCGGCGGCAAAGGCGGCCTCCGCCTTTTTCTTCGCAGCGCCAGGCATCCGCTTGAGTTCTGCCAGCGCCTGGTTTTTCGGATCGCCGCTGCCCGGCATGTTGATGGCGGTCGCCAGCGCGAAATAACGGGACGCGATCGCAAGGCTGTCAGCGTCCGCACCCTCTTCCTTCGCGAGCATCGCGCGGTCGAGCGCACCCCAATAGTCGCCGCGTTCCGCGCCCATCTCCAGCCACTTCACCGCTTCCGCCTTGTCCGCGGCGACGCCGACGCCGTCCCGATACATGCGCCCGAGGTTTGTCGGGGCATAGGGCTGACCGCCCTCTGCTGCCCGCGTGAAAAGGTCGAGCGCTTTCGGGAGATCCTCCGGAGCGCCTTTTCCGAAACGGTAGACGAGCGCAAGATTGTTCAGCGAATAGATGTCGTTGCGCTGGACGCCGGCCTCGTAGAATCGGATAGCCCGCTCCGGATCGGCCGGAACGTTGACGCCGTTCAGGAAGATATAGCCGAGCTCGTTCATCGCATAGGTATGGCCGAGATCGGCGGCCTGCAGCATCAGGCGCAACCCCAGCTGCTGATCGGCCTTGGTGCCGCGGCCGTAGTAGAGGGCCTTGCCGTAGCTATGCAGGGCAAAGGGATCGCCCTTGGCCGCACCACCCTTGGCGATCTGGCTTGCCTTGGCTGCGTCGCGCGGGACGGAGGCGCCGAACTCGTAAAAGCTCGACAGTTCATAGATTGCCCGGACATGCCCGGCATCCATCGCCTTGTTGATCGTCGCGAACGCCGTCTTGGCGTCGCGGTTGGCAAGCTGGGCACGGCCAAGTTGATAGACGAAGCGCGCCACCTCGGGATAGGCCTTTATCGCCTCCGTGCAGGCCGGCAGTGCTTCATCGGTGTCGATCTCGTTCGGCAGCTTGCCTGCCGTCACGCCCTGCAGGTCGAGCGGAGCTGCGGCTGCTGTGTCGCAGGCGTCGAGCACCGGCTTGAAAGTGACGGTCGCCGGCGGCAAGTCGTCGTTGGCGGCCTGCAGCGACAAGGCGAAGGGCTGGTTTTCGGTGCCGATCTGCGGCTCATATGAAAGAGCGGGAATATCGGCTGCTTCGAGCACGTGACCGAGCCCAATCACCCGATCTCCTGCGCGCAGCGTGCCTTTGTCGGGTAGGGCCGCGACCTTGAAGGTCATTTCCGCGGCCGATGCCGGGACG
>NZ_VSZV01000016.1:0-544 GCF_008919455.1 Rhizobium sp. PEPV16 | reverse complement strand
CGACAAGCTGGAAGAGGAATGGCGCAGCAACCGCATCAACCCGCTGCTCGCCAACGACTGGCTGAGCGTCTATGCGATGGCCGTCAACGAGGAGAATGCGGCCGGCGGGCGCGTCGTCACGGCGCCGACCAATGGTGCCGCCGGCGTCATTCCGGCGACAATCCGCTATTACGAGCATTTCCACGAGGACTGGGACCAGAACGGCATCCGCGACTATCTGCTGACGGCAGCCGCCATCGGCGGCATCATCAAGCACAATGCCTCGATCTCGGGCGCCGAGGTCGGCTGTCAGGGGGAGGTGGGGTCGGCGGCGGCGATGGCTGCCGCGGGCCTTGCCGCGGTCATGGGCGGGACGCCGGAGCAGATCGAGAACGCCGCCGAAATCGCGCTCGAACATCATCTCGGCATGACCTGCGATCCGATCGCGGGCCTCGTGCAGGTTCCCTGCATCGAGCGCAACGCGCTCGGCGCGGTCAAGGCCGTCACGGCGGCCTCGCTCGCCATCAAGGGCGACGGCCAGCATTTCGTGCCGCTCGATGCCTGT
>NZ_VSZV01000022.1:0-821 GCF_008919455.1 Rhizobium sp. PEPV16 | reverse complement strand
GAATTCACCTTTCAGTCCCTGTCCCAGACGACAGTTCGCGGATATCAATATTGGGCGATCCCCTATGTCCGCCTGATGCGCCGAAGTCCGCTGGCAGAAAAAATCATGTATCCTCTCGCCAGAGCGCGAGCTCTGGAGATTGCCTACCAGGCCGGGCGCCGTTCGAAGGGCTCGCTTGGCGGCAAGGTGGTGCGCCTTATCGGCGAGCCGCTATGCTTCCTGATCGGCAGCGTGGTGAAGCAGAAGGACTGGGCTCCGCTTTGGGTGGAGAAGACAGAGGCGACAGGAGGTCAATCATGACAGCCTTCTCAAAATTGATCGTGCAGGAAGTTGCGTTGTCGGCGGTCTTGGCGGCGGGCGCCGTCATCGGCATTCCCAAGCTGACCGACCCGAATGCTGCCGCCAATTATCCGTTGGCAATCGGGGTTTTCCTGGCAATGGCAGCGACCTTCGTCGCCTACGAGCTTTTCGTCAAGAAATCATCCTGATGCTATTGTCTGGCCTGAAAACCTCTGACTTTTTCAACGGCCGGGAGGCGTAAATCTTCCGGCCGTCATGATTCACTCCTGTTCAGCATTCAAAAGTCGTCGTCTGCAGGTTGACGCTTTCCCGCAGCAACCTAATTTTCCCGTGCACGTAGTGTTTTCGACCACCTTCCCGAAACGAACAAATGGTGAGTTAAGTGCAGGGTATCAAAGAACTTTCGAGCACCGAGATTGAACACGTATCCGGTGGTGGCGTCAGCTCCGGTGTTCGGGGCGCAATCGACGGCGCAGCAGCACTCGCAGGCGGTGGCGCTCTCGGCTACGCGGCAGCGATCG
>NZ_VSZV01000060.1:0-2197 GCF_008919455.1 Rhizobium sp. PEPV16 | reverse complement strand
GCAGGAGAACCACGCCGCAAGACCATTGCAGCCCGGAGATCGCGCGCCGAACGTGGTGCTGGATGCGATCACTCGCCAGGGCAAGGTCGCCATCGACGATTTTCGCGGCCAGAAGCCGGTGCTCGTCGGGTTGTTCCGCGGATTGCATTGCCCCTTCTGTCGCCGGCAGATCGCCGCCATGGCCGAACTCACCGGCGCATTGCAGGAGAAGGGCATCGACAGCCTGACCGTCGTCAACACGCCGATCGACCGCGCCCGCCTCTATTTCCGCTACCATCCGCTTCCCAATCTGTTGGCGGCCTCGGACCCGGAACGGGTATCGCACAGGGCCTTTGGCCTGCCGAATCTGCAGTTCACCGAAGATGAGAATGAGTGGCCGCGCAAAGTCAGCATGAACACGGTGATGTCGATGCGCATCGACATGCCGGGCGAGCTTCCGGCGCCCATGGACCCGATGGCGGCGTCGGAATTCCTCGACAAGGCGGACGGCTATGAAATCACCGAGGATGACAAGCAGATGATGGCCACCGGCCACGGCCAGCTCGTCGGCGAATTCCTGCTCGATCGGGATGGCGTCGTGCGCTGGTGTTTCACGGAAGTCGAGGAGGATGGCCGCCATATGTTCGGCGGTCCGGCCCCTCGGGAAGTGATGTCGGCAGCGTCGAACATGGCTGTTTGAAGCGAATGAGGCCGTACTTGAAAGGTCGGACGCCTGAACAAGGCGAGTAATTCGCGGTCCCGCGTGATCGCCCTTATTCCATCCTGAACTTGGCGTGGCAGGTCGTACAGGTCTCAAGCATGAGGTGGAACGCGTGTTCCGCCGGCATTGCCAGCAGTTCCTGCTCGTTGCGGACGTGAGTGCCAAGCGGGCCGCCACCCATGGCTTCCCCAGGCTTCATGCGCATGCTGGCGGACATCTGTCCTGGGCTGTTCTGCGCGGCGGCCTCCAGCGCGACGGCGTAGTCGCGCAGATCGTTGGCGATGCGGTCGAACCGGTCGCGCTCCTTAAGGATGTTCGGCCCGGCCTTCGATTGCCGACCGTCGGCCTCGGACGCGAAATGTGCGGAGAGAACGCTCCCGGACTTGTCACGGATGGTGTCGGCAGCCCATTTGAACTCGCTGGCCTTGTAAGCCGCCGGATCCTTGAACATGCCGGAGATCGTCTTCGCCGCGGCGGCCATGGCCTTCATGTCCGCCTGTCGACGGGAGACGAGGTCCTCCGCGGCTGGCGACGGAACCCCCGCCATCAGGATTGCTCCCACGATGGAGAGCAGTCCAACCTTCTTCATGTTAGCGGTCTGTTTCATAGACGCTGCGTTCCCAACCGGGCCATGCCACGTGCTCCGGATATCCGTCGCTTCACCGGATATCCGTTCTCATATGGGCAGGAAGAGGGCGGACGGAGACCGCCCCTCCCCGATCACGCCGCCATCTTGCGGCAGCTATCGGCGCAACGACGGCAGGCGTCGACGCAGCTTTGCATATCGCCCACCCGCTCGCAGTCTTCGGCGCACTGGCCGCAGATTTCCGCGCATTCCCGGCAGACGTGCTTGTGGTGCTCCGAGCCGATCAGCATGAAGTGCGCTGAGGTCCGGCAAGTCTCCGCGCATGCCATCATCAGCTTGAAGTGCGGAGGCTTGGTGTGCTCCCCGCCCAGTTCCAGGCAATGTCCCATGGCCATCGACAGGCATTCGCTGTAGCAGGCGAGGCAATTGTCGATGCAGGCTTTCATTTCAGTCGACATGTGGTGCATGGCGCAATCTCCTATTTGACTTCCTTGTCCACCCACTTGGACATCTCTTCGATCTCCTTTTTCTGGGCTTCGATGACCTTCTGTGCCATCTGCTTGGCCTCTTCATTGTCGCCGTACTTGAGTTCGACCTCCGACATGCTGATCGCGCCCATGTGGTGGGCAATCATGCCGCAGACGAAGGAGACGTCGGCGTCCTTCTTCATCATCCCCTGCATCATGTTCATGTGCATGCCCTTCATGCCGTCCATCGACGCCTTCTGGTAGTCCGTCATGTCGCCCATCGGCATGCCGTCCGAAGGCATGTCCGCCTTCGACATGTCCATGTCTTCGGACTTGCATTTTTCCGGATAGGCCATCGTCGACTGGGCGGAAACCGCCGACGGCAGGATTGCGAAGCCGGCAGCGACTGCCGTGCACAAGGCAAGCTTGGTGAACGTCTTCATG
>NZ_VSZV01000008.1:0-378 GCF_008919455.1 Rhizobium sp. PEPV16 | reverse complement strand
CGCTTCGCCACGCCTTCACGGTGAAACTGCCGCCGCAATACCGCACGCTCGGCGATGAGTATGTGGCGATCTCGCTCTTCGTCGACGAACAATGGGAAACGCCGCCGGCAAACAGAAATGTGGACACCGGAGGCGCGCGCCGGGCCGATCCGCGCCGCTTCGACATGGAATTCATGGACAACGACTACACTCTCTTCTGGCTGACGGAAGAGGAGTTTGCAGCACCGCTCGGCTCACCGCCGGCCATCGAGGGCGCTCCTGTTCCCGGCTGGCTCTCGAAATCGCCGCTCGATTATTGCGGCGAATTCAACCTGCCGAGAACGGTGGCCGAGCAGCAGGCGAAAAGCGTCTTTTCGCCCGGCGGACTTGCCGTCAACG
>NZ_VSZV01000014.1:0-533 GCF_008919455.1 Rhizobium sp. PEPV16 | reverse complement strand
GGCGACGCTCGGCGTGCTTGCAGCACTTGCGGCGATCCTGATCTACATCTGGATCCGCTTCGAATGGCAATTCGCGGTCGGCGCCATCGTCGCAACGCTGCACGACGTCATCATCATGCTCGGTCTCTTCGTCCTCACCGGCATCGAGTTCAACCTGACGAGCGTCGCCGCCGTGCTGACCATCGTCGGTTATTCCCTGAATGATACGGTCGTGGTCTACGACCGAATGCGCGAGAATCTGAAGCGATACAAGAAGATGCCGCTGCCGATCCTGATCGATGCTTCGATCAACCAGACGCTGTCGCGCACCGTTCTGACCGCGGCGACGACGCTGATCGCCTTGCTGGCGCTCTTTCTCTTCGGCGGTGAAGTGATCCGTTCCTTCACCTTTGCGATGCTCTTCGGCGTCGCTCTCGGCACTTTCTCTTCGATCTATATCGCCGCTCCTGTCTTGATCGTCTTCCGGCTGCGGCCGGACGCTCCCGACGGGGAAGAGAGCAACAAGACGGATGCTGGTGTAAAATCCGGCACGG
>NZ_VSZV01000306.1:27199-34724 GCF_008919455.1 Rhizobium sp. PEPV16 | reverse complement strand
GGAGGAGCGTTCCCAGTTATCCGGCCGTCAGGTTTGCCGCCTTACCTTGCGACAATCACTCCGCTTGCCCCATCGTCATCAGCAGCATGGGACGCAACCGACCGCCGCGCGCGCGTCCTCTTGCAAATCGTCGACACGGAAGCCAAAGCTCGGCTTCAGGCACGACGGCTGCGGACGATGTGCGATTTGACGGAAGCCGAAACGCGGGTGGCCACGCTGATCGGCAGCGGGATGAGCCTTCATGAGATTGCGCGGGCTTTAGGCGTCTCCCCGAATACGATCAAGACGCATGCGGCACGCTGTTTTGCGAAGGTCGGGGTCCGGTCACAGGCTGCTCTTGCGCGCCTAGTCGCTTCGATTCCGGTCTAGTATCAGGGCAACAAAGCCACGATGGTCTGACCGGAACCGATGCTGCAAGTTCAGGTATTCAGGCACTCATCATCCGATCGAATGACGATGTTTCCGGCGTGATAGGTGATCCTGGGAACCCAACCTCCCTAGGCCCGAGCACGACAAACGCTCGGGCCACTTTTTGTCTCAGAGCGACATTGACGAGGGGGAGCGGCAATCCCGTATTCCTCACTTCTTCATTAGAGGAGTCGCAGCGCGAGAGCATTGCGCGCACCGTTCGGCTTCTGTTGTTCTACTGTCCATCCTGCTTACGGAAAGCTGCAATCATCTCCCGCGAGATATCTCCCGCAAAGCAAATCGGAGCATAGCCGCCACCCCGATTGTAGGCACTTCGCTTCCCGCAGCGCCGTCCACCTCGATCCGTGTTGTAGGGACAGGCACACGAACCGGGGTACATGGATAGCGATTGAGCAATAATTCGCTGAACGATTGTCGCGTCCGAGATTTGCGGTGCGGACACCGTCGGCTTTCGCGGCGGATCATCTCGGTTCCCGTCTTCCGGTTCGGCTTGCTGCTTTGGTTTCCTATCGCTCAGAAGGCTCGTCGATACCCAGCCCTCGCGTTGCGTAAGCTTGTCCCTGATTTGCGCCCATTCGCCTTTCGAACCCAACAAAATCACTTCTCGCGCCGCATCGTATCGGTCGAGAATACCGAACTGCTTCCCTGGACCATCGCGCAACGCCACTCCGCGCCCTTTGATGAACCGCGATACCTCGGTGTTGTTGTTCGGGAAAACAGAGCCTTGAACCTTGTTGTTAGGGCCCTCTGTGGTTGCCGGCGCTTCAGCCTTTGCAATTGATACGTCTGCCTCTTGCGCAATCCGATTGGTGCCGGGATTACCTGAGGGAGGCGCCTCACCCGGCGCAGGTCCGACCCCCAGAGCCAGGTCTAAATGTATTTTGTCCTGTGGAGCCGCCGCGCCACCGGAGTCCGGCGACTGGAGAACCGGCGGCGCGGAAACGGATTGCGTCGGTTTTTCGCCGAAGATCGTTCCAAGTACACCGACGATAAGCAAAAACCCTAATATTGGTCCGCCAAGCTTGGGCGCTTTGGAAGAACCGCGGCGGCGTCGCGGCATTGTATCGATCCCCATCAAGGGCGTCGCCCTTGCCTCTGGGTTGAAGAGTGACTCGGAATTCCCGCGCTTGCAATGTCAACTTGTCCGTTTTCTTCTCCTAAGTAAGATTCGTTAGTCGGCCGACCGCCCGCCTTTAGCACCGAATCTTCACGATCCACTTTTGCTGCATGCGAACTCAGCCGTGCCACGTGGCGGGGCTTTTTCACGGGCAACACCATTGCACGCAAGAATCTCCGACAAATTGCCTATGCCCTGTGATCAAATTGGGAGGTTGACGCTCGCGTACCAGCGGTGCCGAGAGTCATGGGCTGAAAATGAGTTGAAAAGGGTGCTCCGGATCAGGGGCAGACACCCTTTTCGTGCTGAGTTTTGCAGGCTCAGCGGAACGGAAAGTAGCAGACGGATTGCTGACTACCATCGGACTGAAGTCCGAGTCACTTGCAGTAATTCGTCGATGTCAGTGGCTCCGACCGCTCGACCTCGCCGCGTAGACCAGGAAGGAATTCAACAGGACGTCGCGCATGGCGCTGGACACCCCGATTGGCGGAGCAGGCCTCGAAATTCTATTCGGCAATATCACGACCCTCTAGGTCATTACCGACTTTGCTTCGTGAGGATCAGATAAACATCGCTTTGCTGAGCTTACGGGAAATATGTCTCTCCGCCGCTATTGCGGTGTTGGCGGTTGATGGGAAAGCGATCGCACTGTAAAAACCAGTCACGGAGTCAAAGGCTCTGGAAATTCATGAGGGATCGTCATGGCTACGGGTACTGTTAAGTTTTTTAATGATGACAAGGGATTTGGTTTCATCACGCCGGAAAATGGTGGACAGGATGTCTTCGTTCACGTGTCCTCGCTGCAGCGCGGCAACTCGCTCAGAGAAGGTGACAAGGTCAGCTTCGAGGTAGGCCAGGACCGCAAGACTGGGAAATCGAAGGCCGAGAACGTCAGCGTGATTTAGTCTGACAGGTCACGTTTCGAGCCGCTATGGAGATACGCATGGCGACCATCGTCGTTCCTTATTTTGATGATGCCGAGGTTGAATTAGCCCAGGAAGCCGATCGTGATGATGCCAAATCCATTGCTGCTCTGAATGCGTTCCTTGCGCTTGCCAGTGCTGACAGGGAAGCTGACTCGCGGCATGTTTTTGCTTGCTACAAGGATTTCTACGCGGAAACCGGAGAGCCAGAATGGCTGGATGAGGAAATGGGGGCCCCTGCATCCCCTGTTGAGATTTGGAACGGCATCAGGCCCGGACCGCTCACCCTCAGGAAGGGCTGGGGGGGACGATGACAACTGGTACGTCGTGATGGAGGCTGAATGTGCATGGGACGCCGAAGACGGCATTATGCTCGTCTGGCGCAACGGCACGACCTTGAGCAAGGTCGGCCCCTACAACGGACACCTGACGAATAAGAATGCCTACGGAGACGAAACACTCCGGGACGTTGTCTACAAGGCGAGAAACACTGAATACATGACGCGCATTGTCGAACTGGTCAGTCGTTAGGACCTGATTTCCGACGGGGTTGCCTTTCTGGCAACGGCACACCGCCTTGGATGACGCCACAACTCAAATAGGGAGCATCAATGTTCACACGCCTCGCGCCACCAGCGATTGGAGTTCTATTGGGGCTACTGCCCTTCCTGTTGTTTGTCGGATCGACCAATACAGTAGACGTCAACGGCGTGCGTGTCCGCGAGGATAGCTTCAATCTTCTGGGACTGATCTTGGCGGTCATTGGCATTGTGTTGGCTATGCGGTCCATCCGTCCCTTGCCGGGGGTCACAAGACTACGGCCGATCCTGGCCGTCTTTGCCATTGTGGTGTGCTTGGTTCAAATCCTGGTATCGATCGGGCTGCTGTCAACCCGCCCGATCGTGTCGGCGCTCTGGCCGGACAGCGATCTGCCGCCCCTGACTTTCACCGAACTCGACGAAGGCAACCTGGGACTTGTCAAGGGGCTTCTGCAAAAGGACGATCTCGAGCAGATCAAGCAGGGCATTGCCGGCTACAAGCTCAACGCCATTGCCGAGGCAAACCGGCATGTGAGCTATGCTGACGTGTGCCATGGTGGTCGTTATCGAGTCGATCTTGAGGCCGTCAATCTGCTACCGGACTTCATGTCCGCGGAGGACAGAGCTGATCTCGAGCGCCGCGTTGCCGCAGATCACCGCACACCGCCAACAGTGGCCGATTGCACTCCGCGCAACACCACCTACCGCATGGGTGAATTAGTCGATCGGGTCAATCGGTCCAATGCCATGGCCGATGCGCTGATTGCCGGCTACCTCGAAAAACACTCGCAGTAGCACGCAAATTCGTACCGGACGTCTTTTCGCGTAAGATACTCATTGTTACCAATTTTCCCCAGACGCTAGCGCGTGTTGTCGTCATAGGCCTCTCCTTGCCGGGCGCACAGTCCGTCAATGTAATAATCGAGGTGCCTATGCGCGATTGCCCGTTCCTCGCTGAGCGGAAGTCCGATCGCGAGTGGGCGCGCGAAGCGGATCACAGCGAGCGCCGCGGGTGATTCGCGCCGACGCGCCCCCGTTGAATGGCCCTCGGCGTGATGAGCGAAAAAATTGCTTTTATCGCTCAGATTATTGCGGCATTGTGGGCGATAAATATGGAGTTTATCGCCCATGGCGTGGAATTGGGAATTGGCGGGGTGGCCGAAGTTCGAGTGGAACCCTGAGCTTCTGCGGGAGAGGGAGCTGGCATCCATGGAGAATGCAGCTATCGCGGTCGGCACCATGCGCCATCTCGGGAAGAACGATCGCGAGGACGTCGTGATCGAGCTTCTCAGCTCCGATGCTTTGAGCACATCAGCCATCGAGGGGGAAGTCCTCGACCGTGACAGCGTTCAATCGTCCCTTCGGCGGCAACTCGGACTGTCTGCGGCACCTCTCCGCAGCAGTCCGGCAGAGGCAGGCATTGCAGAGATGATGGCAGACCTCTACCGCCACCCACTTGACCCCATCACCGAGGAGCGGCTGTTCGAATGGCACCGGATGGTGATGAATGGCCGCCGGGACATCGCCGACATCGGCAGCTATCGCCGTCATGACGAACCGATGCAGATCGTCTCCGGTGCTTTCGGCCGCCAGCGCGTACACTTCGAAGCACCTCCATCCGAGCGCCTAGCAGTCGAGATGAGCCGGCTTCTCGAATGGCTTGAACACACCTCTCCGGAAGGGGTGGACCCGCTTGCTGCCGTCACCCGCGCCGGCATCGCGCATCTGTGGTTCGAGAGCATCCACCCTTTCGAGGACGGCAACGGCCGTATCGGCCGTGCGATCGCCGAAAGCGCACTTGCACGAGCGATCTCGACTCCGACTTTCAGCGCATTATCGAAATCGCTGCTGAGACACCGCAGGGACTATTACGCGATGCTGGAGGCGGCGAGCTCCACGCTCGTTATCGATGACTGGCTCTCATGGTTCGCGGATCGGGCGCTCGAAGCCCAGAATTCCGCGGACGAATTGGTCCGCTTCCTGATCGAAAAGACACGGCTTATGGATAGGCTGCGTGGCGCGCTGAACGAGCGACAGGAGAAGGTCCTTCTTCGCATGCTGGCCGAGGGTCCTGAAGGTTTCACCGGGGGTTTGAGCGCCGGCAACTACGCCACGATCACAGGCGCTCCGCCCTCGACTATAACCCGCGATCTTGCCGACCTGGTCGAGAAGGGCGCACTGCTGCGCACCGGCGAGCGCAAGGCGACGCGCTACCGGCTGAATCTCGCAACCGAAACATAGGCGAGCTGGCCGAGGCGTTGCGTCAGCAAAAGTGGATCAGGCAGCAATACTCCGCGCCCCAGCATTATCGCAGGCGGATTGCGCCAGGGCCTCCTCCACCTGCGCAACTTCCCACGCTTCTCAGCCAGTTCGTCGGCAAAGGCAAAGGTGCCGGCCTGCCGCGACTGGTAGGAGGAAAGCCGCCGCTGGTACTCCGCCAACCTCTGGCGATAACGTTCCCGGTCCTCTTCGAATCCGTCGCGCGCGTGCTCGAGGCGGAAGATGGCCCCGAGTGGCCTGACAGTGACGGCGAGATCGATCTCGTCGAGCACCCGGCCCTACAACGACAGCCCAGATGCGAGAACTTGCCGACGAGCTTCGGCTGAGCCCAGCAACGGCGTATCGGCTGCTGAAGCTATTCCGAGCAGACGGGGCCGTTCTATCACTCGTCTGACGCAAGGCCGGCCGCCCTGTCGGCCACACGGTTCTCGAAGAAGCCTGCGACGGATATCATCCGGGCCGAGATCAAGGGAAGTAGTCGGTCCTGCGCAATGTCGTTCGCAACCGTGCTGTAGTAGCCGTCGTAGTCCGGCAATTCACGATCGCGAAACCTTTTGCGCTTGATCTCGCGTAAATCGTCAAGCGATGACGGCCAAATCGAATGGGGACTCTGCCTACCAATTAACCCTTACACCCAGCTTGCCGCTCCGGGCGTAGTTGTCTGTATCGAAGGAAGTGCCGGAGGCCAGACCATGTCCCTGAGCATCGAGGAAAACGGCTCAGATCTCCGATGGGAGATTCTCCGGATTCCAAACGACTTCCCATAGGTGCCCGTCGGGATCCGTGAAATATCCCGCGTAACCGCCATAGAAAGTCTCTTCAGCTGGCTTGACGATCTCCGCGCCAGCCTCGCGCGCCTGTTGCATGACCTCATCCACGTCATCGCGCCGCGACACGTTGTGACCGATCGAAAAAGAGGTACTGCTGGTCGGCGCTTTCGCCAGGCCGCAATCATAGGCCAAGTCCTCCTGAGCCCAAACCGCCAGTTTGAGCCCGCCAAAGAGATCGAAAAAGGCCACGGCGCCATGTTCGAATTCGCTGCCTACGATGCCTCTCGTGGGCAGCTTCAGACCATCACGATAAAAGGCGAGTGATCGCTCAAGATCAGCAACGCCGAGCGTCAACACGGTGATTCTGGGCTTCATGGACCTTCCTCCAGTTCATTGTAGGCACGCCTAGAATAAGATCTGAATGGCTCGTGCCGCAATGAATACATCCGCCGCACCATAGCCCACGGTAGAAGGAAGCCCCGCCAGACGCGGGGCGAGTTGGGGAATCGCAATCAGAAGAAGTGGGCGGCACAGAACCGGAAGGATCAAGGCAATGAGGTATGATCGAAACTCCGCACAGTCCAGCCTTCTTACGCCCGGCGAAGATTCTTGTTCCCGGCAATCTTCGAGTTTCGGAAAGGCGCGCGGTCACGTCTCAAGGCTCTCTTATCCCGAGCGCTCGGGCCGAATGACTGTGATGGGCAGGATACGTCCGTAAAGGCGGCATTGTCGATCAGACTCGCCTTTTATCAGCTTTGGTCAACTGCAGCTTTTAGCGTCGAGTATTGCGGCCGGATAACTTGGACGCACAGGCCCCACGGCGCGGGCCGCCGAAGCCGGCAAGCGGCGAAAGAACTGCATCCACGACGTTTACGGTTTGGGTTTCGGGGGCTTTGTCATGCCTCCATCCCATCCGCAAAGTCTTAAAAAGCAATTGCCTAATACGTGTTATTGACGTCGGCTAAGGACGATAAGGGGTCTGAGAAGCAACGGAGCAGATAAAGGATTTCACGCGTCATGCCCATCTGGGATTGACGGATCGCGCAGCGGTCGGAGTTCCCCGCGTGCGACAAATCCGGCAGTGTGAATGCGTATCGACCGAGCATGTTAATATGTTTGAGCCCGGGGGGCGACAGTTTATCGGCTATAGGTTTCTGCACGGGTATTTATGAAGGGGGCCTTTCCAACGGCCTTGCGATCGGCTCCACATCAACGCGGTGAACCCGGGTTTGTTGGAGCGGAAGCGGCGGCTGGAATCGACCCATTTCTGTCAATCGGGGCTAGTTCGTGGATTCCCGAAAGCTGCCGCTTATCACAACAGAGCGATGCCAGCTTTGCGCTACCGGCGCTCTTCCAGGCCCGACAGCCCCTGCGGCGAGGCAGGTTTTCCGCTTATGGGGCTTATGCCGCACGTGGCCTTGGCAGCTTGCCCCGCGCGCTGGAAGAAACGGATTTCTGTGGCGATGG
>NZ_VSZV01000306.1:24291-27189 GCF_008919455.1 Rhizobium sp. PEPV16 | reverse complement strand
GACGATAGCCATATCAGGCTCGTAAGCCATTTGTTTTCCTGACGGCGCTCACTCCATCGAGATGTGCTCTTATTCGAATGAAACAAGGTGCCGACAGCCATCCTTCAGGCACGGGGCGCTTGGTGCGGAACCGCACAGGAACTTTTCCGACTATCTATCGTTTGGCCACAAGGATCGCACAGGTGCCCCCTCTTGTGACGGGGCCGTACGCCAACTCTTTCTTCCTGTGCGATCCGTCCGTTCCCATTTGCCCCGTTTCGGCGGGGCTCCTTTTTGATACGCGGCGCGCAACGCGCGAGGACGGTCAGGGACGCGGCAGGGTTTGGCGATGAGTCACACGCACGTTCTGCGCCACATGGAGCCGCTTATCACAACAGAGCGATGCGAGCTTTGCGCTACCGGCGCTCTTCCGGGCCCGACAGCCCCTGCGGCGAGGCAGGTTTTCCGCTTATGGGGCTTATGCCGCACTTGGCCTTGGCAGCTTGTCCCGCGCGTTGGAAGAAACGGATTTCTGTGGCGATGCTTTCGCGGAACGGATCGGTTTGGTTGAAGTAGTCGCGGTCCAGACCGAGCTTTGCACCGTGTGCATCGCCTTCGTAATAGGTGCCGAACAAATGATCCCAGATCGGGAAATAATTGGCGAAATTCTTGTCGTGATGTTCCCGCACTCGGGAGTGATGGATGAAGTGGTCGCGTGGTGACTGGATCACGTATTTGCCAAACCAGCCATGCCAGGGAATGGCACTGTGCTTGACCAGACCAATAGCGCCAAAGGTGATGGTCACGACGGCGAATTCGGCCGTTGGCAGGCCGACAAGCAGCGCCGGAACGACCATGATGGCCATATTTATCGCCTTCTCCAGCGGATGCTCCCGCGACGAAGTCAGCGCGTTGAACTCTTCGGCTGCGTGGTGAAATTCGTGCAGCCGCCATAGTACGGGCAGCCGGTGCATCAAGCGATGCTGCCAGTAGCTCAAGAAGTCTGTCAGCACTAGGAACAAGAGAACATGTGCCCAGCCTGGCAGCCTCGCGGCAAGGTCCAGGTGGGGGGCATCCTGAGCCGCGCGGGTGATGGCATAGGACAGACCAAATGATGCGAGCGCCGCGAATAGCGTAATCATACCCGTCGCCTGAAGGACGAAATAGACGATGTCGGTGATTGTGGATTTGCTGCGTTCGAAGAAAACCCGACGGAACCCGGAATTGCCGAACCCCACATAGGTGAGTTCCACCGCGAAAACCGTCAGAACCAGGCCAATGGAAATGGCGAAACTGAACGCCATTGCCCGACCATTCAGATAGTAAGTGTTGTAAAAAAAGTCTCCAAGCTTGTGCAGGCAGTATTCGACCAGCTCCATGGCGCTGCTCCAAAACACGAACTCGTACAGCTTAGTCCTGACGATGCGCTTTTTGCCAGATTGCTCAAAGGACAATCAGGGTGTCCTTTTGATGTATTGCCGGCGGTGGCAGTGCAGTCCCGGGAGGCATGCCGGAGGGTCGAGGAGTATTATGAAATACTGCTGAATTACATGGCCGGCCGAAAAGCTGATAAAAACTCGTCGGGACGGGAACAATAGGCTCCACCGATCGTAGGGGGTCGGGTCGTGCAGAGATTTGATATGGCAGCCACCCTACACTTCAATGTGCGGCCCACCGCAACCCAACTAGCCCCGTCCTACCTAAGGCGGGGCGTTTTTTGACGTTTCGGCCCACTGAGGAACGACTGGTGTGATTGCGCTTATTGCCCCTTCATCTGAGGTTCAGGCTAGATCCCCGAAACTAGTGGAACAGCCCCGACCACAGATCTATGGACACTTTGATGTTTCCAGCGCTGACCTCCCTTTCCGACCATGATATCGAAGTTGTGGTCGATACCGTGACAGAATGGTGCTCTCAGCATCATTGTGACATTCAGAGCAGTCGCGGGCAGCTTGCCCTCACGACGGCTGTCGACGCGCTTCAGAGCTCACCGGGCCGGGACGCACTGCAGCGCCATCTCTCCGAGAAGTTGAACGAGCAATCTTGAGACTGCACTTATATCCGATTGGATGGCCGCTCAGCGCACAGGAGATCTGATTGCGTGGGGTTTGGCAACATCGCCGAGCGGCCTACGGCATGATACAAAATATTAATCTAATTTGGAGTCACTTTGTATTTTGAAATGAAATGGAAAAGATAAATCCCGAGTTGAAAAACAAACCTGGGGAGACTGGGCCTCTAAAAGTATAATTTATTGCAAAAATATGACGCTTGTGCAACGTAGTCATTGCAGCGCAACATGCGTTCGTAGAAAACACCCCATTTTCCTGATCCCCGCTCTCGCGGGGGCTTTTTTCTCCGAAGATGTATACTTGGTATCTAGTGCAAATTTCTTGCATTCAGCGTGTTTATTATCCGGATGAGCTGCGCACCATGCAAATTCGTCCTTTCCATATACGCACATTAGCCTCGCGACTTGCGGGGCTTTTTCCTCCGGCGCCCTATTGCACGGGAACTATTGCCACACAAACGCCGTTATTTGGCTCGGATCGCGTAGATGGAGCCCCCTGTCTCCGCCTGCACACCCCTTGCATTCTACGCGATCCCCTTTCCTGTCTTTTAGGCATCGCTCATTCGTGTGGCAGCGTACTTGGAACGTTTCCGACTAATATGTTGTTTCGCCGTAAGGATCGCACAGGTCGCCCCATACGGGGCAGTCCGCCAACCCAAAATCTCCTTCCTGTGCGATCCGCCCGTTCCAATTGCTGTGTTTCGGCGGGGCTCCTCTTTGATCTTCGTCGTGGAATGACGGAACCTAGCCGGTCCATTTTTTGTTATATCGGCAGGAAAGCACAGGCGTTCCTCCTGTGCGATCCATTAACTTGCCCTGCCTCTGCGGGGCATTTTTTTGATCTGCAG
>NZ_VSZV01000306.1:5892-24281 GCF_008919455.1 Rhizobium sp. PEPV16 | reverse complement strand
ACCGCGAAAACCGTCAGAACCAGGCCAATGGAAATGGCGAAACTGAGCGCCATTGCCCGACCATTCAAATAGTAAGTGTTGTAAAAAAAGTCTCCAAGCTTGTGCAGGCAGTACTCGACCAGCTCCATGCCGCTGCTCCAAAACGCGAACTCGTACAGCTTAGTCGTGACGATGCGCTGTTGCCACATTGCTCAAAGGACGATCAGGCGTCCTTTTGGTATTACCAGCGGTAGAAGGGCAGTCCCGGGAAGCATGCAGGTGGCCGCCCAACGCATAGGAGACATAATGCTTGGGGTTAGCAAGTGATCGCTGAGCGGCCGACTGCCTAATACAAATTGTGACGTGGAGTTGTAGCTTTTGTTCGGTTTCGTACAATAACAGCTTAGCGTCTTAGAGAAAACCTTGCGAGGTGGCCCCATACTGGGCCGTCCGCTTCCCAAGCTTCTTCTGTGCGATCCGTCCTTTCCAATTGCTGCGTTTCGGCGGGGCTCCTCTTTGATCGTCGGCGTGGAATGACGGAACCTAGCCGGTCCGCTTTTTGTTATATCGGCAGGAAAGCACGGGCGTTCCTCCTGTGCGATCCATAGACTGGCCCCGCCGAGAGGCGGGGCTTTTTTCGAATGGAGTTCCGCGGAAGCAAATGCGGAATCGGTCACGGGTATGCGCATGCGAGTCCGGACTTCCAACAGCAGGCAGCGAACACTTTTTTAATCGGTCCGCTGCTTCAAACGGTCCGCAATCGGTCCGTTGATTTGAAATAGCTTTCGCGGGGAAGTCGGCTCGGGAGTGAAAACCCTTATGGTGTAAGGATTCTAGCTGGTCGGAGTGGAGTGATTCGAACACTCGACCCCCACGTCCCGAACGTGGTGCGCTACCAGACTGCGCTACACTCCGTGACCAGCGGCGCTTCTATAGAACAGCCTATCTGGTTGCACAAGCGCCAAATTCCAAAAAGCCGGCGGAAATTTTGACGGGGTTGTGACAGGCCGGGAGGTCGGCAGCTGCAGCAAAAAGCCACACCTGCCGCAAATCGAACGGAAGTCTCTCAGGAGCAATTTTCTTTTGCCGGGTTCCGCGCTAAAGGGCAGACGGGACAGGCGAAACCGCTGCGACGGCGGCTTCGCAGCCAATGCGCTTGAGATCAGGGACGACACGATGAATTTCCGCACCATGACCGCGGCCGGGCTTGCAATTGCGCTTGCCGGATGCACGACCATTCCTTCCGCCGGCAATCCGATCGAGGCCCGCTGGGTCGGCAAATCGGCCGGCATCTTCTTTGCCGCCTACGGGCCGCCGATCAGCGACAGCGAGCAAGGCTCGAGCACCGTCTATACCTGGCGCGGCGGCTACAAGACCGTGCGTATCCCGGCGAAATATGCCGAAGGCGCCGATGGCAAGCGCGGCAAGCAGATTGCGTCTGCCCGCACCGCCTATCTGCGCTGCCAGGCCGAAATCACCACCAACTCCGATTACACGATCCGCGACATCCGCACCGTCGCCGACATCCCCGGCGTCAACGGCCCGTCCTATTGCGCAGAGTTCCTGGCGCCCGAACAGAAGTAACGGACGGTTTGTCCGAAATGCGGAAACAGGCGGCAACTCCGCTTTCGTCATGCTCGGGCTTGTCCCGGGCATCTACTGCCGGTTGATACGTAGCAGATCCTCGGCACAGGGCCGAGGATGACGACCGCCCTGTTTCACTTTGGCAGGTCACCGGCGCCGGTTCATGCATTCGAATACATAAAAAAAACTTTGCATCACGAAGCCGACTGGGGGCCCCGCGCCTCTTTGGCCCGGAGCCTTGCCTGGAACCGACCGATTTAGATCCTTACGGCCGATCGGTTCCGCCTAAGCCGTCCTTGCGGTTTATGAAAGTTTCGGCTTCATCCACCACGCGTTCCTTGACGGCATCATGAGCATCGGACGCAACATCCACGGCCTTTTGATAGACCTCCGACGCTACCTCTTTACCCTGCGCGACGGCGTCCTGCGCCTGATGGCTGAGGGTGTCTTTCGCGCTATCTGCGGCTTCCCCGACCCATTCATCCTCGGTGTCGGTGTGCGGCAGCGCCGCGCCGATCGCCGCTCCGACCGCGAAAGCCAGAGCTCCGCCAACCAGCGGCTGGTCGCGGAAATGGATGAGGATCGCCTCGTTGAGCTTGCTCGTTTGCTCCTGAAGACTGGTCGCCGCCGAAGAGGATCGGCTCGAAAGCGAGCTGGCCGCGCCAGACGCACGGGCGGTCAGGTCGCTCGCGGCGTTTTTCGCCTGCTCCCATTTCTCCGCCGCCCAGCCGGTTGCCGCGTCGAGCATTGCACCAGTCTCGTCGGTGATCTGACTGATCTGTTTTCCGCTAGCGTCGGCGAAGCCGCGATAGGTCTTACCTGCCTCGTCCATGAAATGGCCGGCGCGCGCTCCTGTTTCGTCTGTCAACGCTTTCAACCTCTTGCCGGATTCGTCGGCAAAATGGCTGTAACGCGCTCCGTTTTCCATTGCCGGCGGGCCAATCCTGCGGACCGGCCCAGTCGCCGGATAAAGCGGGTATTCAGGTTCCTCCCTCCAGGTCGCCGTGTCGCCTGATGACGGGCTGCCTTTTGCCATCAGCCAGGCTAGGCTCACGCCCATCAGCGCGACCGGCAGAGGGTTCGCCTTGAGGGCGTGGCCAAGATTGCTGACATATTCTCCGCCGCCGCTTCCCTTGGCGTAGGCAATCACCTCATCGATCAGCTGGCCTGGCGACATCCGTTCCTGGATAGCGTCAATCCGGTCTCCGATCCGGCGGCGGTCCTGGTCGATCTCCCGCTGAAGCTCGGCCGATGTTTTCTCCATTGGATTTTCCATCAGATTTTGTCCTTCACAACATCAACGTCGCGGCGAAGCGAGGTCGCAGTTCGATCCAGTGTCAGGTTGTTGCCGCGAAGTGCGGCGAGGCCCCGGGAGACCATTGCCCACGCGATGCCGGCAATGATGATGCCGACGATCAAAGAGGCGAGCGCAGTGGCAGTGGTTTCGGTAAATCCCTGTGTCACGAGGAAGACCGCGAGACCGCCGACAAGGGCACTCAACAGGACGCCGACCGCCCCGATTGCCAGGACCAATCCGAAGAGGAGAATCTCCACGCCGCTGAGCGCCTGCGAAAGTTTTTCCGAAGCCTCCGTCTTGGCAAGATCGATTTCCTTGCGAAGCAGGCCCGTGACATCACCAACGAGGCCACTGACGAGTTCGGAGAGGGGTGTGTTCTCTGGAGATTTAGCCATTGTACTCGCCTCCAGTCGTTGCTGGGCCGGAGCGATCGGTTGATGCTCCGCGCGACGCGGCAGTTGTTTGCCTTTTCGCCGACGCTGTGAGGAAGCGGCTTGCGGCCAGGCCTGCAAGTGCGGCGATGCCGAGAAAGGCGAGCGGCTGTTTGCGCCCGAACTCTTCGGTCATGTTGGCGATTTCGCCGATGTTCTTGCCTTCCATCCGCCGAGCAACAGTCTGCACGCTCCGCCCGATTTGCTTGGCGTATCGTCCGACTTCTGCCTGACCGGAGCTTTCCATTTCGGCGCCAGCCTTCTCGAGCGCCATCGCAACACCGCCGACCTGGCGGGCGGCAAAGTTGGTGCGTTCGGAAATGACTTCCTTGGCTTTCTCGACGGCGGTGTCGGCACCGTCCCTGATCGTTTCCTTGACGGCGGAAACATCCTCGCTCACCTTCGCTTCCAGATCGGAAATGGACGTGCGCGTTCCCGGCGAAGAACCGGAACCTGGGGATGAGGACGGGGTCTGCGCGGACGCGCTCCGCCCCGCCGGATCTGTGATATCGTTTTGCATTTCGAACCTCCCAATTCGTGCCGGCAACTGCCTAAGCCCCAAACCATGAATGGCCCGCTTTGTTCCCGGTGCGTCCGCGATTCCAAGTCTTGCGATTTGCCAGGCAAATCTGCGGGAAGGTTGGCTGAAACGGGCCGGCTGATCGACCGGCCGGCTTGGCCGTAGAGCTTGGCTACGACGCGCGCCGGCCGGTCGACCATCCGACTCCGTTTGAGCCAACAGAATGCTTCAATCTAACCCGGAAAGGCTCTAGGCTCCTTAGCGTTTCTGATCCTTGGCAGGCGTGACAATGGAGGCCGCTATATAACGCTCCTCCCGGTCGCCATCGTTGAAGTAGTAGACGGCGAGCAGGGATCCATCGCCGCGTTTTACGAGTCTCGGATAACCGAGATCAGCCGTGCCGCCGTCGCTGCGGATGATCTTCTCGGTGCCCCATGTCCGGCCGTCATCGAAACTCATGCGCATCCTGATCCCAAATGGCGGATCACGGTGGCCGTAGACGAGCAGCAGCATGCCTTCGATCCGCCCGAGCGCCGGCGGGTTGCCATTACTGCCCGTGTCGTCGACGATGCAGCCTTCCGGCGTCCAGGTCCTCCCTTGGTCATGGGAGGTGAAGGCCTCTATCCACCCCTTGCCACCGCCTCTGCCCATGCAGCGCGTCAGCGTCAGGATGGCGCCACCGGAAAGTGCCGTCGATGCCGGCATGATCGAATAGCCCTCAGGTTCCGGACCGACAAAGCCTTGCAGGACGAAGCTGCGCCCGCCATCCACGGTGCGCGCGCAGAACACTCTTCCTTCCGCGCCGTCCTCTTTGGACGTGCCGAGCATGAAGAGCGCATCGTCCCTGCCGAGAGGAACGATATCGGTGCGCGCCGAGAGCGGAAGATGCAAACCGGCAAAACGAAACGGACCCTGCCATGTCAGACACCGATCCCGGCTGACATAGAACCAGCTGACAGCATCGCCCTGTACATCGGTTCTGGCGCACATGACGATCGTCTCGGGGTCGAGGAAGTCTATGGGATCGTCAATCGAGCAGAGGTCTTCGCGGACCGACAGACGGGGACGGACCTTGAGGTCGGCGTTCAAATGCTCGTCGGCCGAAAGCGAGAGCCCACCCGGCACGCGGCCGCAGAACGGCTCGTCCATCCATGTCAGTCCGCCGTCCAGGCTGCGTGCCTGCCAGGGTACGAATGGGTAATCACGGTCCAATTCGTGCAACTCCCCCTTCGCTCCGAGCTTGCCGCGCGCGAAGACGACGACCATTTCGTCACCCCACGACCAGAGGCCATAATTTGCCGGCCAGCCTGCGAACTCGCCGCGTCTGCGGTAGATTTCAAGATTGCGGAACTGCGTGTCCATGGAGGCTTCCAGACGGTCAGAGCGTTTCGACTGGAAGTGCCCGCACAAGCAATTCTTCCTGCCCGAGCAGCTCTTCGAGCTTGCGCCGGTATTGGCGCCACCAGGCCCGATCGAGACTGTCCACCATCACTTCGATCACGATGATCGTATCTTCTTCAGTGCCCTCGCCATTGGACCAAAACCCCTTTGCCGGGGAATTGAGGTATGAAGTCGCCCCGCCATGACGCTCCGTCATCTCGCGCTGAATCATCGCGATAATGTCTTCGATGTCGATCGCTGCTTGCGGCGCTGCCGGAATAAACAACTGTATCAGATGCATGTGGAATTCTCCTCGTCCCGCAAACTTCGGAGATCCGACGAGGTTCCGGCCCGGCTCGAAATCGGGTGCGATGTGATGGAACACTGGCCGCCGAAATCGCGGATATCCGGTTGGATGAAACCAATGCGGCGACGGACGGTCGTCGCCGTCGTTCAAGGATGCGCACCAGGCCCCTGCGGCAGCCGATGCTGGCGCTCTAAAAAGCCAGCCGCAGCTGCGGCGCCGCGGCCGGTGCTCGTCCTTCCAGCGAAGAGAGGGTGACGCCGAGCAGCCGTATGCCCTTTCGCGGCGGAAAGATCGGCGCGAGCAGCAGGTTGACCAGCTCCTCGAGGTCGGCGATTGCCGGCAGCGGTGCCGGAACCGTCTTGCTGCGCGTGATCTGGCTGAAGTCGGCATATTTCACCTTGAGCGTCACTGTCTTGGCGGCGATCCCGTTGGCCTCGCAGTAAGCCCACACCTTTTCGATCAGCGGCTGGAGACCTTCGCGAGCAGGCTCAAAGGCGTGGAGGTCCTGTGCGAAGGTATCTTCCGCGCCGACGGATTTGCGCACCCGGTCGGGCTTGACCTGGCGCTCGTCGATGCCGCGGGCGATGCCGTAAAAATAGGGCCCCGACTTGCCGAAATGCTCGACGAGGAACTCGAGTGTCTTCTCCTTGAGATCGGCGCCTGTTTCGATCCCGAGTTGCTGCATCTTCTCAGCGGTTGCCGGTCCGACGCCATGGAATTTCCGGACGGGAAGCTGCTCGACGAAGGCTGGCCCGTTCTTCGGCGTGATGACAGCCTGGCCGTTCGGCTTGTTGAGGTCGCTCGCCATCTTGGCAAGAAATTTGTTGTAGGAAATCCCGGCCGACGCGTTGAGGCCGGTGACTTGCTTGATCTTGGCGCGGATCTCCAGAGCGACCTCGGTGGCGATCGTCATGCCTTTCAGATTTTGCGTCACATCGAGATAGGCCTCGTCGAGCGACAGCGGCTCGACCAGCGGCGTGTATTCGGCAAAGATCTCACGGATCTGCTGCGACACCGCCTTGTAGACGGCAAAGCGCGGCGGCACGAAGATCAGGTCAGGACATTTGCGCTTGGCAGTTACCGACGGCATTGCCGAGTGAACACCAAATTTGCGGGCCTCATAGCTCGCCGCCGCCACCACACCCCGGGCGGCCGACCCGCCGACGGCAATCGGTTTGCCGCGCAAGTCCGAATTATCGCGCTGCTCGACCGACGCATAAAAAGCATCCATGTCGACATGGACGATTTTGCGGACGGGGGGTGAGCTTATCTCGTTCATGGCGGTTTCAGCGATCGCGATGGGATCGGCATCTGAAATTGCGCGCCGAAACAAAAACAGAACATACCAGCCTTGGGACGCGATATCAACAATTCCAGTGGGCGGCTCGGACCTGCCGCCGAAACCACCAGCCGCCCAAGGCGTTCTCATCCTGTGATAAATTAAAATAAGGAGGCAGCCAATGGCGGACGACAGCACGATCACGATCCGAGCCACATTCGAAACACGCGAAGCCGCTGATCTCGCGGTCGAACATCTGGTTCAGCAGCATGGGGTTTCGAGGCCCGACATCTTTATCCAGTCGGCAAGCGACCGGAACAGTGCGGGTTCGGCGCCATCAGGCGGGGATATCTCTCATGACGATGGCGCCCGTCGCGATGCGCCGCTCGAAGGCGAGATCGAGGTCTCGGCGGATATCGCATCCAGCCAAGTCGCCGCCGTCCAGCGCAGTCTCCGAGCTGCCGGCGCAGTGCGTGTATCGAGCCGCTGAGACCCAGCCTCAAGGCAGCATCCTCACAAACGGCAAATGCGGATCGAGGCGGGCGAGCAGATCGAGAGCGTAGGCGGCGCGCAGCAGGCGGTCGGGGCGCGTCTGGCCGGAGGCGGCGGCCAGCTGGCCGACGAGGCTGCCGGGAAGCGCCAGGCCTGCTTCGCCAAGCGTGCGCCCCAGGCGTTGCATGCGCTGCAGCCGCTCCGGATCCTCCATGCGGCCGCCGAGTTCGGCGAGCGCCAGGATTTCGTCGAAGGCGGTGGAGATCAGCCGCTGGCTGGCGGCCTGCGGGCGGGCCAGCGCTTCGAAGCGCATCGGTTTGCGCTCCGGCGCGCCGGGCAGCGTGAAGCTTTTGGTGAGGCGCGAGAGTAAGCTCGGCTTTTGCGCGGTCGTGGTTGCCGGCGCCGGCGGCAGGTCGAGGAGGGTCAGGCTGTCGGTTCCGAAACCGAGCGGCGAAAGCACGATGTCGGCGCCGCGGGCTTCGGCGAGGACGGTCAGCAGCGGCGGCTGGCGATCGCCGATCGAGCCAAGCAGCGCGAAATGGGCCTCCAGCCGTTCGTCGCCCTCTATCTCCAGCTCCAGCCAGGCCCCTTCGCGATCCCGCACCGGCCAGCGTCCGGCCTGCGCCACGCCGTCGAAGCGCAGCGAGCCGAAAGCGACTGGGCGCAAGATCAGCGGCAGGGCGCGGCGCGGCGGGGCCGCAAGTTTCGGCCGGAAGGCGCTCGCAAGACGGATGGCGCATTGTTTCCAGTCATCGATGACCGCGCCTTCGATCCCCTGCACGGCAGCACTCCAGCCGGCCTTGAGAAGCTCGGCGCGGCCGTTGCCGGTCTGCAGCCGGCCGTCCCCGGTGGCGGAGGCGCCCTCGAGGCGGAAGGCGCTGCCGGCGATTGCCGCGAGCGAACGGCCGAAGACCGGCTCGGCCCCGGCCGCATGGCGCGGCACAAAGCCCGGATCGCTGCCGGCCCCGCGCGCCAGCGTCGCGCTGAAGCTTCGCCCGTCGGCGGAGAGATAATAGCCGGTCACCCCGCGTGCGCCGCTGTCGGTCTGCCACAGGCGCAGGCCGCAACCGACGAGCTCGATCGCCGGCAGCGGCTGCGGCGCTTCAGCGCCCGCACCGGTGAGCAAGGGATCGTCAGAGCCGGCCCGAAGCGCCTCGGTCAAGGCATAGGCGCGCGCCAGCATGACGAGAAGCTCGGCAGGATCGGCCGCGTCCAGCCGCTCCCGTCTTCGCCGGATCATCGCGGCGATGGTGCGAAGCTCGGCGGCAAGCCGCGGCATTGCTTCGGTGCGCGAGGACAGGACAAGATCGCCGATCCGCTCTTCGAGACCGGCAGGCGCCTTCGACAGGGCCTGGCGCGCGGCATCGCGCAGCAATGTGGCCGCGTCTTCGATTGTGCCTGACGTGGCTTTGCCCGGCTCTTCCGGCGCTTGCTCGGCACTAGCAACCGTCTCACCAGGCCCGCGGACGGCGAGAAGCGCCGCCGCATGCAGCGCGGCGCGTTGCGAGGTCGCAGCCTTGGAGAGCATGCCGGCAGGACCGCCGCCGGCGGGATAAAGCACCGGATGATGGTCGCCCAGCGCGATGCGGACGGCATTCGGGCTCGTCTCGATGCTGATCGCGCCCGGTTCGAGCGCTGCCAGCAGCGTTTGCGCCTGGATATGAGCGGCGCGGCCGAAGGCGCGGATGATGACCTCTTGCTCGAGCGAAAGGATTTCCGCATGTGGATCCGGAATGGCTTCAGCGCGGACCGGCTCCGCCGTCTCGGCTGCGCCCGGCTGCTCGGCCGGCCTTACCTCCTCCGCCTCGCGGATGAAAATGATGCCGGCGAGAATATGCCGGCAAAGGCCGGTTGCAGGGCAGCTGCAGCTTGCGGCAGTCAGCGGACCGGCGGTGAGCCGCACGCTTTCGCCATCGGCTTCGGCAAGGGCTACCCCGCCATCCCAGCCGGACAGGCGCACGAGCCCGGCCTCCACATCCCGGCGGGCGCGGCGCAGCAGGCCTTTGGAGGAGGCTGCCTCCAGCACCTCATCGCTGAGGGCTGCGGCGTCGAAACGCTGGGAATTCTCCGTCTTGCCCCGCTTCACCTTATATGCCCCGCAACCCAATCGGCAAAATGCTCCGGCGTCAGTGCGGCGATCTCCATGCCGGCATCGACGAGCCGCGCGGCGGTATCGCGGTCATAGGCCGGCCGGGCGGCCTCATCGAGTGCGGCAAGGCCGAGCAGCTTCACCCGAGCGCCGGCAAGCCGCCGCACCGCGGCAAAGAGCGGGGCGGCAGGCGCACCTTCGCAAAAATCCGAGACCAGCACGAAGATCGTCCGCTGCGGCTCGGCAATATGGGTCGCCTCGCAATAGGCGACGGCCCGGCCGATATCGGTTCCGCCGCCGAGCTGGACCGACATCAGCACATCGACGGGATCGCCGACCTCGTCGCTGAGGTCGACCACCGACGTGTCGAACAGCACCAGCTTCACCGTCACCGCCGGCAGCGTCGAAAGGATCGAGGCCATCACGGCGCTGTAGATCAGCGAGGTCGCCATCGAGCCCGACTGGTCGATGCAGAGCACGATCCGCCAGGGCAGATGGCGGCGGGCTGCGGCGTGGAAATGCAGGTGTTCGGCGATCAGCACACGCCGCGCCTGGTCCCAGTTCTTCAGGTTCTTGCGGATCGTCTGGTTCCAGGCGATGTCGCGGGCGCTGGAGCGGCGCGCCGTCGTTTCGCCGCGCCGTCTTGCGCCGGAGAGCGCCCGGCTCGTCTGCAGGCGCAGCTTCTTCGTCAGCTCCTCGACGACACGTTTGGCGACCTGGCGGATTTTTCCCGCGATAACAGGATCGGAGCGGCCGCGATGGGCAAGCAGTGCCGCAAGCAGCGACGGGTCGGGATCGAGTTCGGCGAGCGCCTTCGGGTCGTCGAGGATCTCGGTCATGCCGAACCGGCCGAGCGCATCCTTCTCGACCCGCTCCAGCACCGATTTCGGAAAGAGCGAGCGCATCTCGCCAAACCATTCCGGCAGCGTCATCTGCGGCGGCTCCGCACCGCCCTTGGGGTTCTTCCTGTTGCCTTCGGGAGCGCCGGTGCGGATGCCGCGCCGGCGGTAGGATTCGCCGTAGATGCGGTCGAGCGCGGCATCGCGGCGGGCGTCGGCGCCGCTGCAGCTGCCGGAGAGCTGGCGCTCGGCGAAGCGGCCAAGCACCAGGCGCCAGCGGCGAAGACTTTCCTCGGGCTTGTTGTCGTTGCTCATGGCGCCCGCTCCTCCAGCCAGAGCCCAAGCCCATCTGCCTGCATCAGCTCGGCAAAGGTGGCGTTGAGGCGGGCATTGGCGAGCATCTCGGTCTCCGTCAGACCGCCGGAAAAACGCGGCGCCAGATCGAGATCGCTGCCCTTCGCTTGCGCGATCACGGCGGCGAGCGCATCGGTCTCATCAGGCGCAAGGGCTGTGAAGGCAAGCCGCAGCGCCGGCAGCACCTCGATGAAATCAGCCTCGTCGAAGCCGGCGAGCACCAGATCCAGCCGTTCCAGCAGCGCCGGCGTGCGCTTGAGCAGGGCCGGCTGCACCGCCAGCAGACCGGCCAGCGCTTCCACCCGGGCGGGCGGTTCGCCGACGCTGAATTGCAGCGGGCCGATGACGCAGGTGGCCAGCGCCTCCGCACTCAGCCTGCCCGACATATGCCCGATCGCGGCGACCGCGCCTGCCGCCCGCGGCGCCAGATCGGCGCCGATGAGGGCGGCGACGCCCTCGTCGAGCAGATCGAGATCGAGCGGCTGCTCGCCTTCTCCGGCCTGCGCCCCGGCTTCGGCAATCTCGTTCAGCGTTGCCAGCGCATCGACATAACGCGGCACGTCCTCGTCCCTGGCGGTTACGAGATCCGGCAACAGGTCGATTGCCCGCCGATAGGCGATGAGGCGCAGTTCATCCGGCCCCGGCATGCCGGCAAAACCCAGCGCCTTGCGGCCGCGCTGGAGATTGTCGAGCATCGACAGGCAGACCGCGACCCGGCCGAAATCCGGATCGGTGGCAACGGCCGGACCGATCGCAGCAATCAGCGCGCCGCAGGATCTGGCAAGCCCCGCCTGGGCCGCGATCATCAGCAGGCGGATGGCGGCATGGGCGTTTTTCGCCTGGCCTTCCTCGCCGAGCGCCTGGACCCGGCGGGCGAGAACGGCGTCGGCGGCGCGTTCAACCGTATCGCCATCGATCGACAGCGCCACCAGCCGGCTTTCGACGGCCGGCGACCATCGATAGGTCCATTCCTCGAACAGCACGTCGGTGGCAACGCCGCCCGCCCAATCCGGACCTCTCAGACAACGGCCGAAGCCGGTGCCGAGCAAGGTCATCACATGCAGGAAGCGGCTGGCGGCTAGATGCCGGGGCTTGCGATGGATATCGAGCAGGCGGTTGCGCTCCGTGCCGTCCTCAATGCGGAAACCGAGCGCCCGGGCCCGCCGGCGCACCGCTTCCACCAGCGGCGGAGCGCCGGCGCCGCTGGGCACCTCGCCGATGCCTTCGCCGGTGAGCTCGGCAAGCAGCGCCTCCATCAGCGGCGAACCGTTGCGGGGATCTTCCCCCTTCATGAGGCAGGAGCGTGCCGCATCGAGAATTTCAGCCCGCCCCGGACCCTGCAATCCGCGCAGATCGGCCAGCGCCTGCGCCTGGGCGACGGTTGCAGCCAGCGAGGGCAGCGGCGGGGTGAAATTCGGCCGGTCGCGGCGCAGGCGCTGGGTGAGGTCGAGCACCACATCGGTCGCCGCCTCGGTGAACGGATCGTCATGGCCCTCGGCGATCCGCTGCTGGAGCCGCTCGTACCAGCGCGGCGACGGCATGCCGGCGCCGTAGCCGTTGATCCGGTCGAGATGGTCGTGGGTGTAGCGGATCAGATAGGATTTCGTCTGAATGCCCGGCCCGGCCTGCACCTTCGCCTCCTCGGGCCTCTCCGGCGGGGGATCGATCATCACAGGCGTATGGAATCCGCCGGTAATGACGGCGATCGGCCCGTCGCCGGAAAGCACCTGAGCCTTTGCCATCGCCCCCCGCATGCAGGCCTCGCGGGCCAGCGTGTCGTCGGCGGCGATCTCCTCGGCCGGTGTGGCGAGCCGCGACAGCGCGCAGTGAATGCCGACGTCGCGGAAGAAACCGCGCCAGTCCTTTTCGGCGGCGCGGGATTCGAACAGCCGGTCCCAGGCCTCGTTGAAATCGCGCACGCCGAGGCGCTTCACCAGGCCATCGGCATAATGCGAATAGGCAAGCTGGCCCTCATCGGTCAAAAGGGTCGGCCCCGTTTCGTCCTGGCTTCGCTCGTCCTGTCTGGGCTCATCCTGTCTCGGCTCGTCCTGTCTCGGGGCTTCCTCACCGTCTTCCCCGGTCTCGCCCTTCTTCTCCGACCGCGCGGCGGCCAGGCGGGCGCCGCTCTCCCGGTCGGCCAGAATGACCGCACTTCCAAATTCTCCAGCAAGCCGCAGGGCCGCCCATTCCGGCGAGGTCGCGGAAAACGGCCAGTATCCGACAGGAAGGCGCTCGTCGGAGGCTCTTTCCCCATCGGCCACCGAGACGATGGCGATCGGCAGCCTGATATCGGGATGCGAGAGCAGCGGCAGCAGGGGCTCAAAATCCGCCGGCATCTCCAGCACGATGGCGCGCGGGCGGATTTCGGCCAGGGCTGCGGCAAGATGCAGCGCGCAGGCGGGGCTGTGGTGGCGGATCGGAAAGAAGAAAAACCCGCCCTCGCCCGAGGTCAGCCGCTGCCCGTAGGCCGCAAAGTCCTGACGTTCCGCCGCTGCCGCCTCCGCTTCCATTCAGTCGAGCCTTAAGGCGCGCGCCGCCTCGTAGAAGGAGCGCCAGTCGCTTCCCGAACGGGCGCGGTCCTTGACGATGTGATCGACATAGGACTTGAACTTGCGGCCGTCCTCCGGATCGTCCTTCATGACGATGCCGCCGATCTGGCGGGCGAGATGGGCGCCCGTCACCCTGCCGTCGCCGAGATAGGCGGCTTCGAGGGCGGCGGCGTGGGCGACATTGACAGCTTCGGCGGTGGACATGACGGCGGTCGGCTTCTGCAGCGTCACGCCTTCGGCCGTGCGGCCGGCGCGCAAGTCCTGGAAGCAGGAGACGAGAATGCCAAGGGCTGCCTCCGACATATCGGGCTTGATGCCTGAAGGAGCCAGGCGGTCGGCAAGACGCCGCTCGATCAGCTCGCGTTCGAAGGCCGGGTCGGTGATCGGATGCACGGTCTCGAAATTGAAGCGGCGCTTCAAGGCGCTCGACATTTCGCTGACGCCGCGGTCGCGAAGGTTCGCCGTGCCGATGATGTTGAAGCCGGGTGCGGCGCGCACGATCGCGCCATCGCCGAGTTCGGGAATGGCGATCATCTTTTCCGACAGGATGGAGATCAGCCCGTCCTGGATCTCAGGCGGGCAGCGCGTCAGCTCCTCGATGCGCATGACGAGGCCAGCGCGCATCGCCTGCAGCACCGGCGATGGCACCAGCGCCTTTTCGCTCGGGCCTTCGGCGATCAGCAGCGCGTAGTTCCAGCCATAACGCAAATGTTCTTCCATGGTGCCGGCCGAGCCTTGCACGACCAGACGGGTCGAGCCGGTGACGGCGGCCGCCAGAAGCTCGCTCAGCATCGATTTCGCCGTGCCCGGTTCGCCGACGAGCAGCAGCCCCTGCTCGCCCATCAGGCTGACGATCGCCCGCTCGACCAGCGCATCGTCGCCATAGAATTTGCGCGAGATGCCGAGCGCGGGATCACCGAGCACGAAGGAGCGCACCGCGCGCGCCGAAAGCCGCCAGCCCGGCGGGCGCAGCCCCTTGTCGGCCTGCTCGAGCTTGGCGAGTTCGGCGGCATGCAGGGTTTCCGTCGCCGGGCGAAGTGCTGTCTGATCCATGTTTACCATCCGCCCTTTTTCTGCCATTCGCTATCGAAGCCGGTGCCCTTGTCGGCAATGGCGTGCAGGTCGTTCCATGTTTCGCTGAGCAGCACCGGCGGCACCTTGGAGAGCGTCGTCTCGCCGCCATAGATCACCCGGCCGCCCGGCAGAATTTTCGCAAAGCGCATTTCCGTCAGCGCCTTCGGCACACGTTCGTTCTCGCCGATATAACTGCCGGTGAATTCGATGACGGCGGCAAAACCGCAATCGCCGAAGGCCTTCTCATAGGTGTAGAAGCCGGCGCCGTCCTCGACCGACCCCCTGACATAGCCGAGCGCTTCGGCGGCCGAACGCAGCGTCAGATTGTCGATCATCCAGCCCTTGCGGTCGTCGATATGCTTGGCATTGGGTTTCTCGTCCGACAGAACCGGCCGGTCGAGCTGCTCGAACAGCGGCTGGACCTCGTAATCGTCGAGATGGGTCTTCCAGGCCTTGGCGCCCGCCTCGCCGAGGCTGACGCGATGGGCGATCGAGATGCCGGCAAAAGTGTCAAGCTTGACCGGCTCGTCCTCGGCATTGGTGAAGCTGCCGTCATCGAGCGCCCTGAAGCTTCCGATGATCTTGCCCTTGTCGTCATGGCCGGCAAGAACCAGGCGGCGCAGCAGCCGGCCAACGATCGGGTGGCCAAGCAGGAAGGTTTCGAAATCCTCGCGCGGCCAGATGCGGGCCGCACACATTGCCTCATAGAGACGGCCGCTCTGCAGCTCCACCGTCTGCTTCAGCTCCTTCTTGGCGCTGGAGAGCAGCTTCTTGCCCTCCTTCGCCTCTTCGGCTTCTTCGGGATCGGTCGGGGTCGGCAGCGACGCGATCGGCTTGCCGTCGGGATTTTCAAGGGTGAGCTTCAGCTCCTGCGCGCCGTTCTTCGCGCGCTCCGCCACCAGCCGCGCCCGGAAAAGCCGCTCGCCGATCGGCAGTTCGAGAATGCCGTCCTCGTCGATGCCGGCAGAGGGCATGGTGCGGTCGCCGAGCTCGGCCGGCGTCCAGCCGCGGGCCTCGGCAAAGGCGGTGATCACTTCGCCGGCATATTTGCGCAGGCCCGGCTGCTTGTGGCGCTGCGAGGCGATCAGCACCAGCTGCAGCACCTGGGGAACCGGGTTTGCCATCAGCGCATCGATCAGCGCCCGGCACTGGTTCGGCCGCTTGCCATGTTCGCGAAGGTACCGCTTGAAGAGCAGGGTGGTTTCGGCCGGCGGCGCAAAACGGGCAAGCGCCAGCAGGCCGCGATGATCGAGCGCGCTGTTTAAATAGATGGCGAGCTTTTCGCGGCGCAGTTCGGCAAAGGCCAGCTCCTCGGTAAAATCCTTGCGCCATTGCTTGGTATAGTCGTAGCGCTGCTTGGCATTTTCCGCCGCATAGGCATTGGCCTCTTCGCTGGTCGGGCGCTGGGTGTCGTAGGAGATAAAGGCCGAGACGATCGCCGCCCCCAGCCGCTCGGCATCCCTGCGGTCGAGACGTTCGAGCGCCATGTGGATCATGGGATCGCCGCCGGCCATTTTCAGCTTGTGCGACCGGGCAAACCACCATTTGACCAGCTTGGCCGAGACCTCGCGCCCATCCGCCCAATGCAGCACGGGCAGGTTTTCGGCATCGAAAAGCGGGGAATAATCGACCTTGGTCGAGGCCAGCCCCTTTTCGGCTTCGGCCAGCAGCGTCTCTTCGGCGAAGAGATCGGAGGTATCGTCGCCGCAGGCGGCAAGCGCCGACATGGCGGCCGCCTTGACCGTCACCGATTTCTCCTTGGCAAGAGCTGCGCGCAGCGGCGCGATCGCATTGCCGTCCCGCCGTTCCGCCAGCCAGCGGGCGGCGGCAAGCCGCTTGGTTTCCGGCCCTGATGTCAGCATCGGCGTGATCAGCGGCGTCAGATCGGCGACCTCGCGCAGCAGATAACGGGCAAATTCGCGCTGGCGCACGCCGCCTTGTACGGCGCGGTCGGCCACCAGCGGGAAATAGCGGCGCGGCAGGCGCGGAAACATCCGCAGCCAGGAGAAAATGAAATCCTCGCTCCAGCGCTCCTTCAGGCCGTCGCCGGCAAGGGCTGCATCGAGCGCGGCAAAGTTCTCGGCCAGCAGCGGCCAGACATTGGCCGGCACCGGCTCGTCGATCATCTCGGAAATATTGACATAGGCCTTGTCGGCGAGCGCATCGGTCATGGCCTCGAATGCCGGCGCCCCAGCCTCTGCGGCGATTTCGGCGAGGATGCGGATATCGGCGCCCGCCTTGATGCGGGCGAGGATTTCATTGTCGGGTCCGCGCATCCAGTAATTCGTGGTGCCTAGCGCGACTCGCAGGATATGCTGCCAATGCCGCCCGTCCGTCGCCTGGAAAAGCAGCCGCGACAGCGCATGAAAGGAGATATCCGGACGGGAGAATATCGCCTTCAGCCCGTTGCCCAGGAGCTGGCGCGTCTGCCGCATCCAGTTATCGGTGCTCTTGTCGTCGACCGCCTTCCAGATCTCCCGGCGCTGCGCCTCGCTCAGGCGTTCACCCCGCATGGCGGCGACGATATGTTTTGCAATCGCCGGCTCGAAGGGCGGCGAAAACGGACGGGCCGGCCGCTGGTTCCAGTCTTTGCCCGGCGGCGTCTGGTCGTAATCGATGCGGGCCGCGGCATTGGCTTCGGTCAGAAGCTTGCGGAACGCCTCTTCCAGATCGGCCGGCAGCGGCTCCTCCTTGGCGGCCGGCGGCGGTGCGGCAACGAAGCTGCCGTCGAAGGCGAGGTAACCTGCCTCGCCATCCCCCTCGCCCTCGCCTGCCTCGGCGCCGGCAACCTTGCCTGCCGGTCGCCCGGATCGTTGCGATCGCCGCCAGCACCGTATTGGATTTTTCCTCGCCCCCGTGCCGGTCGAGGATCGGCAGGGAGCGCTCGCGCAGCAGGGCGGCCAGAATATTGACGCCGGCCAGCCGTTCGTTCGCCTTGCGGGAGGCGAGAAATTCCTCGGCCTTTGCCTGCACCTTGGCCTCGTCGGCCACCTTCAGCGCATTCGAAGCCGCCTCGCGCACCGTCTTGGCGCCGTCGCTCGCCATTTGGAAGGCGAAGTCGAAGAAGTGGCGGTCGCGGTCGATCAGGCCGTTCTGGCCGAGGAAACTGACCATGACCTCGCGGCCGCCTGCCGCCAGCGTCCCGATCGTCCTGGTCGCTTCCTCGGGCATGGCGGCGATCGCATCGGCAAGGCCGGGCAGTTTCAGCATCCGCTGGGTCAGATATCCGTAGGGCACGTCCTTGTCCGAAAAGGCGCAGTCGATCAGCGGCGCGACCGAGGGGGCAAGCTCGGCAGCTTCCATCATCTCGAAAATGCGCGGCGCTGTGAGAAAGCCAAGGGGATTGCGGCCTTCCGGTGCCGAGGTGTCGAAGAGCAGGCTTGCCGTGCGCAGCCAATGCGGCGATTGATCGCTGCCGGGAAAGCGCCACGCCCGGTTTTGCGCATTAAACTGGCTGTGCAGATGGAGATAGCGATAAAGCGCCGCCGGATCGAAGCCTTCGAGTTCGAAGAGCACCCGCTCCCTGGCCTTGTGGCGCTTCTCGCGCTCGGCCTTGTTATTCCAATCGTCGGCGACGGCGATGAAGACATTGTGAAGCCTGGTGCGGATATCGCCCTGAGTGGTCTTCAACAGATTGGTCACATGAAGCACGCTCGCTTCGTCGGCGCCTGTCAGGACATAGCGGGCAAGGGCCTTGCCAAGCCCCTTCTCGGCGGTGTCGAAGGAGGCGAGATCGGCCGATATGGCGTCCCTGTCCCTCGCGGTTAGCGCGCTTCCTGCCGGAATCTCGTTCGTTTCCGAACGGCCACGGAAAAGCTTCTTCAAACCCTCTACGAACATCGTCTATCCCCTCCTCTGCGCTGCTGTCGGCAACGTGATCGGTTAGCTCGCGGTCATGTTTTGTGGATGGTGCCGAGGCCAGCGGCGATAATTCGAAATCAGTGTCAGCGCGCTGGCATCGAGCATTGGGCGGTAATCCGAAATTATTTCAACGAGTAAAAACTAAACGTGCAAATCATCAGTGGTATGACGATGTTTCCAGCTAGCGCGCGTCCGGCTGATTTCAAGCGCGAAACGGGTGTTCGGGTTCGCGCTGGGGTGGATGGAAGTAGATTGCTGGAATTGCCAAAGCGGTGTCTGGATACACCCCCTCTGCCCTGCCGGGCATCTCCCCCACAAGGGGGAGATCACAAGTGGCTAAACTTTCCTGCCCAT
>NZ_VSZV01000306.1:4784-5826 GCF_008919455.1 Rhizobium sp. PEPV16 | reverse complement strand
CCACACGAACCGCCCAAACCTGTCGGCGCGTCCCCTCACCGTCCAGGACCAAGATCAACTCGAAAGCCGTTAGGGCAGGCAGTCAACCTGACCGGCGGCCGCATAGGCGGAATAATTGCAAACCAGCAAACCACCCGTGAGGATCATCCCATGGCAGGCGACCCAAAAGCCCGGATGTCGACATATCGAGGGACGAAAAAACGCCGCCAGCACCACGAGGACGCTCGAGATCGCGATCACCAAGAACAGGATGATCAGCGGTGGCACAATCAGGAAAACAATCTGCCAACAGCTTGCAAATGAAGCGGAGCCAGCCGTCCGGTAAGCCTGCAAAGCGAGTGCTGCCCATAGCAAGACGTGGAGCAAGATCAGCGCCCATCTCCAGCCCGCCTTCACCGCATCACTACCAAACGTCATTGGAATCCCTCTGGATGTTTCGAAGCTCGAAAACGCAGCAGGGCGAAGATCGATCAACTTTTGCTGGAGCATGGTCGACATGGGAGTAGATTGCTGGAATTGCCAAGGTGGTGCCTGGATACCCCCCTCTGCCCTGCCGGGCATCTCCCCCACAGGTGGGGAGATCACAGGTGGCTTGAACTTCCTGCCCATCTACCGTTTCGCCGTGCTGTGACACCAGTTGTTTGGGGAAGCCAGTGCGCCCAGCCAATCTCCCTCCTTGTGGGGGAGATGCCCGGCAGGGCAGAGGGGGGTGCCACACGCCCCCCCGAGCCTACACCCGCTCTACGCCGCCTCTCCCGCCAGCGCCGCACTCTCCGCCAACTTCCGCGCCGCGACGAAATCCACCTTGCCGGAACCGAGCACCGGCACCTTGCCGATATTGACTTCGGCCGGGACCATCATGTCCATGGCGCCCTTGGATTTGGCGAAGGCGAGGAATTCGGCGCGGGTGGCGGTGGGGGCGTCGGTGAGGAGCACCAGGCGCTCGCCCTTCTTGGCGTCGGGTAGCGAGGAGACGACCGACAGCGCGCCCGGCCAGAGTTCGGCGGCCAGCGTCTCGACGGCGGCGAGCGAGATCATTTCG
>NZ_VSZV01000306.1:0-4743 GCF_008919455.1 Rhizobium sp. PEPV16 | reverse complement strand
TCTTGGCGAAGCGTTTGGCGCGGCCGCGGATCTTGACGAAGCCGTCCTCGTCGATGGTGACGATGTCGCCGGTGTCGTGCCAGCCGTCGATCAGCGGCTCGAGCACGCCGGGCTTTTCGGCGCGGAGATAGCCGGCCATGACATTGGCGCCGCGCACATGCAGCCTGCCGCCCTCATCGATGCCGGGCACCGGTTCGAGCTTCCATTCCATGCCCGGCAGGATTTTGCCGACCGTGCCCGACTTGTTGTACATCGGCGTGTTGATCGAAATGACCGGTGCCGTCTCGGTGACGCCGTAACCTTCGAGAATGCGCAGGCCGAATTTTTCCATATAGGTCTGGCGGGTTGCGGCCTTCACCGGCTCGGCGCCGGAGAAGATATAGCGGATCGAGCGGAAGTCGTAAGGATGCGCCGTCCTGGAATAGCCGTTGAGGAAGGTATCGGTGCCGAAGATGATCGTGGCGTTGGAGGCATAGATCAGCTCCGGCACGATGCGGTAATGCAGCGGCGACGGATAGAAATAAACCGGCACGCCCGAGATCAGCGGCAGCACCGTGCCGGCCGTCAGACCGAAGGAGTGGAACACCGGCAAGATGTTGAACACCTTGTCGCCGCTGTGAAAATCGATGCGGGCAGCGGCCTGGGCGGCGTTCGACAGGATGTTGCGATGGGTGAGCACCACGCCTTTCGGCGTGCCTTCGGAGCCCGAGGTGAAGAGGATCACGGCCGGATCATCCGGTTGGCGTTTGACCAGCGGCCGAGCCTTGCGCAGTAACCCGACGATCTTGTCCTTGAGTGAGATTTCGGCCCTGAGATCATCGAGCCAGACGATCGTCACCTGCTTTTCCATCTCGGCGATCACAGGGCCGAGTTTCGCCTGGGTGACGAAGGCGCGCGAGGTCAGCACATGTTTGACTTCGGCGGCCTTGCAGGCGGAGAGGATGTTGGCGGCGCCAGCAGTGAAGTTCAGCATCGCCGGCACCTTGCCAGCACTCATCACGCCCAAAAGGGTGGCGGCGGCGCCATTGGCATTCGGCAGCATGACGCCGAGGTTGGTTTCCGGGAACATCGTGCGGAATTTGGCGCCGAGCACGGCAGCGCCAGTGAGCAGCTTGCCATAGGTCAGCCTTCCGGTGACCGGATCTTCGACGGCAAGTTTCTTCATGCCGAATTCGTGGCCGGCCCGGATGACGCGGTCGAGCACGGTGGACGAGGTATCGGCGGTCTGGAAGAGCAGGTTGGACATCACCTGATAAAGGGCAGCGCCTGCCGCCGTGCGGCGCTTGCGGCCTTTCAGCTCCGGCGGCACCTCCAGCTTCACCGGCTCCAGAATGGTGACCTTGACCTTGGGGAACAGCCGGCGGCGGATCTTGCCGTTGTCGAGATAGGAGAGATAGCTCTTCTCCAGCCCATCGATCTTCACCGGCACGACCATCGAGCCGGTCTTGTCGGCGACCATGGCGGCGCCATCATAAACCTTCATCAGCGTGCCGGTCACCGTCAGCCGACCCTCGGGGAAGATGCCGATAGGGTTGCCGTCCTGCACCACCTTGATCAGCGAACGCGTCGCCATCGGCTTTGTCGGGTCGAGCGGCAGGAATTTGCACATCTTCAGGAAGGGCCGCACCCACCAGGCCTGGGCGATCTTGTAATCGACGGCAAAGGTGGGCTCTTCCTCGGTGATGGCAAGCGCCAGGGCGCCATCGAGCAGGCTGACATGGTTGAGCGCGATGATCGGCGCGCGGCCGGCCTTCTTGATATTCTCCAGCCCCTCGACCTCGAGGCGCATGAAGGCGCGGAACATGATCGAGATGAAATCGCGGAACGGATTGGTCGGCAGCGTCTTCAGCATCAGCCAGGCGACGGCGAAATTGATGATGCCGAGGCCGATCAGGATCTGAGGAATGGAAGCGCCGAGCGCCTGGACGGCGGCAACGAGGCCGAGGCCGACGGTGATGAACAGCGCCGAGAGCACATTGGCGGCGCCGATGACGCGGGCGCGGCGGTCCTCATGCGCCCAGGTCTGCAGGGCGGCGAAGGTCGGCACGGCGATGAAGGCGCCCGCGATCGCCATGCCGGCGAGATCGATGGCGACGCGGATGGTATTCTGACCAGCGAAGAAGGTGGCGATCGTCGTTGCGTGGCTCACCGAAGCCAAGCCCCAGAGGTTCCAGGCGAGATCGAGGCTGAAGAGGCCAAGCAGCGCCGTGCCGACAGGGGCCGGCAACAGCACGATGCGGCCAGACGACATCCAGGCGGCAATGGCCGATCCGATCGCGACGGCGATGGCAAAGACGGTGAGATAGGCCGGCACGACGAGCTCGGAGCCGCCGAGCAGCTCGGTGACCATGGTCGGCAGGATGGAGAGAACGAAGGCGCCGACCAGCCAGAACCAGCAATTCATCAGCGCCGAACGCCACAGGCGCTTGTCCTCGCGGATTTCCATGACGAGGGTGTAGCTGGAGCGGATGACATTACGGTCGATCTGAAGATCCGGCGCCTTGGAGCCGGTGGGCGGGATCATGCGGGCTGCCAGCCAGCAGATCACCGAAAGCCCCATCATCATCGTGCCGAAGATCAGCACATTGTCGCCGCCGGAGAAGGCGAAGGCGGCAATGATCGTGCCGGCGAGGATGGCGATGAAGGTGCCGCCCTCGATCCAGGCATTGGCCTTCGGCAGGTCGCGGCGTTCGAGATGATCGGGCAGGATGCCGTATTTGATCGGCCCGAACAGTGCTGAGACGACGCCGAAGCCGAGCAGCGCCGCCATCAGCACAAAAATCGAGGAGAATGCCAGACCGACAACGGCAAGCGCGGCAACCGCGATCTCGCAGCGTTTCAGCAGCTCGGCAATTTTCGCCTTGTCATGCTTGTCGGCGAGTTCGCCGCCGAGTGCGGACAGCAGCAGGAAGGGCACGATGAGGATGACGCCGGCAAGCGTCACCAGGGCGGCACCTTCACTCGCCGACATCTTGAAGAGAATGAGGAACACCAGGGTGTTCTTGAGGAAATTGTCGTTGAAGGCGGTCAGGAACTGGGTCCAGAACAGCGGCGCGAATTTCCTTGAGGTCATCAGATTGTGTTGCACGGCAGGGTTCCTCTTTCGGCTCGCAGAGAAGGCCACAGAGTTGTTACGCAAAAGTTGAATGCGTCAACAACTCTGCGCTGTGGTTAACCAAGATCAATCTTCATCGCTACGATTGAACTTGACGAGCAGCTTCTCGGTGCGGGCATCCTCGACCTTGCGGATCAGCTTCTCGGATTCGGCATTGTCGCGCAGCGTCTTGGTGATATTCACCGTGGTCTGCACCAGCATCAGAATGCCCATGGCGAGATAGCCTTTACCCCAGAGATCGAGCGGCATCATGTAGAGGCCGAGCGCCAGCATGAAGGCGGCCGAGCCGAAGGAGATGTAGGAGAAGCTGACCCAGCTTGCGGAATGTTTCTGGAAACTGTCGTTCATATCAGTGGTCCCTATGGTTCGATGGATGGATGGTTGGTTGGATGCAATTTCAGGCAGCGGGCGTGATGCGGCTCTTCAGCCGCGCCAACACATCATCGGCGGATGAACGCAGCGGCGCGCCGAAGCCGGCATTGGCAAGCTTCTCGATGATGCCGGCCGGGCGGATGGCGCCTTCCATGTCCTTCAGCGCTGCGGCCGTCAGCTCATTCTGGCTCTGGCGCAGGCGAAGGCGCGCCAGGGTCTCCTCGGCATCGTCGAGCGTGGCAAAGCCTGGACCGCTGACGACGACATCGAGCTTCTGCGCCTCTTGCGTGGCACGGGCCAGCCGCTCGCCACGCTGCAGCTCCTGCAGCCGCGCCTCGGAGGCGCGCACGATCCCTTTCAGCTTGTCGATCGCCCCAGTGAACTGAGCCTGCGCCTTTTCCGATGCATCGCGCTCGGCTTCGAGATAGGCGATCGCTTCGGCCGCCTCGCGGGCCAGCCCCTCATTGTCCTTCGCCAAGGCGGCGGAGGCGCGGGTCTCGAGATCGACGATACGGGCAATGATCGCCCCGTGCTGCACCTTCTCCTGCTCGTTCTGGGCGATGGCGACCGCGACACTGCGGCGGGCCGACTGGATCGATTGGGCGGCATCGCGGATCTGCTGGGAAAGCAGCGGCACGGCGTGGCAGTCGGCAAAAGCCTGTTCGGCATCATGCGCCCTGCCCCGCAACAAAATGGAAATCAGTTTGAACATTTCCTTCCTCCGGTTTATGAACGTTGTTCACGAGAGGTGTTATGCCAGAATCATGAACGTCGTTCAAGATAAATTTTGAACGACGTTCAAAAAAATCGAAGTGGAATGGTTAATGGCCGGTAGGCGAGAAGAAAAACGCGAAGACCTGAAGGCCCGGCTGATCGAGGCGGCGCGCGAGCGGATCGCCAGGGACGGGCTGACGAACCTCAGAGCCCGCGACATCACCCAGGATGCTGGCTGCGCGCTCGGCGGTCTCTACACGGTCTTTTCAGACCTCGCCGAACTCGTCATCCACGTCAACTCCGCCACGCTGAAGGCGCTGGAGGCGAGGCTGACGCTCGCCGAAACCAAGGACAAGCCGCCGACCGACCGGCTGCGCAACCTGGCGCAGGGTTACCTCAGCTTCGCCGTCGAGCACCGGAACCTCTGGAAGGCGCTGTTCGACCACTTCCCCCCCGACACCAGCCCGACGCCGCAATGGCATCTTAACGAACACCTCTTCCTGATGGACGTGATCGCCGAACCGCTGGCCGAACTGCAGCCC